>JAYTEU010000578.1:0-2897 GCA_043734985.1 Chthonomonadaceae bacterium | reverse complement strand
GCCATGTCGCACCGGCATCCGTGGACTTATAGACTCCATTCCCTCGGCTGATTCCCCCGCCCGCGATCATGTCGCCCATACCGACATAGAGTACGTTCGGGTCGGAGGGCGCCGCCTCGATGGCCCCCACGGACGACGCCTCTTTGACCGAGTCGAAAACGGGATACCAGGTCGTCCCGGCGCTCGTCGACTTCCAGACGCCGCCCATGGGCAGTCCCATATAGTAGACGCCCGGCTGACCGATCGCTCCCGTAACGGCGGACACCCGCCCGCCGCGGAACGGCCCAATGTTTCGCCACGTCATGCCGGAGGTGAAGCCTGTCGGCTGCGCGGTTGCGGATGCACAGAAAGCGATGGAAAGCAACGTTGCTATGAAGTAGGGAAGCCAGGTCTGTCGGTTCACGCGGTTTCTCCCATGGTGCTAATAATTGCAGGATTGCGGTCGAGTAACATAATACCCGGCTAAATCCCTACGCGTTTTCCACTTAAGTACTACCAGTCACCTCTTTCATCTCGTTTTCATCAATCTGACATATGATCTATCCAACGATGCGCACCGGGCGAGCATCGTGGGAGCCTTGCTATTCGGGAAGATGCGCGCGCCAGCCCTACCCATGTCCTATCGGTAAACGGAGTTACCGCGGAGACAGGGAGAAACGGCCGATGGCGGGGCGCGCTTGGAACGGATCGCGGCAGGGCGTATGCGGTGGCGAGCTGCTTCACACCGCGAACCAGTTAGAAAGGACGATGTTATGAGAAAGACGCACCTGTTTCTCGCAGTGATGGCGATGGCCGCGGCCGGGCTGTTAGCCAAAGGTTGGCGTGGAGACGCGAAAGGGCAAAGGCCGCCCGATCCGCCTCCACCTCCTCCACTCGGGCAGCCGCTGTCGGGGCTTACCAGCGCTCAGTTGGCCGACTTCAAGAACGGATCGACCCACTTCAACAACGTCGAAACCCGTGCCGATGGCCTTGGGGTTGTGTTCAACGGCGTCTCCTGCGTGGAGTGCCACAAGTCAGGTGCTGTAGGCGGCGCGGGAGTAGACCTCACCGTATCGCGGGTCTCGCGCATCGGCGGGCTTCGCAACGGAGCGTATACCGACCTGGCGGACCTGGGCGGGCCGGTGATCCAGGCTCGCTCGCTGCGGGAATTCGACAAGTCCTGCCCGGTTACCGGCGAGATCGTCCCACCGCAGGCGAACTTCGTTTCGCATCGGATATCGACGCCCCTGTTCGGCGCCGGGCTGATCGA
Source organism: Chthonomonadaceae bacterium (assembly GCA_043734985.1). Lineage (GTDB taxonomy): Bacteria > Armatimonadota > Chthonomonadetes > Chthonomonadales > Chthonomonadaceae > DATGJU01. The sequence goes on along the minus strand of JAYTEU010000578.1, from coordinate 1,648 downwards.
AGCGATCCCGGACAAGGCGATCCTGGCACGGGCCGATAAGCGGGATCCCGACGGCGTGCAAGGAACCGCAAACCGGCTGGTGAACCCGGAAACGGGACTGCTCGAAGTGGGGCGCTTCGGGTGGAAAGCGCAGCACAGCACCCTGCATCTGTTCGCCGGCGATGCCTATCTAAACGAGATGGGTGTCAGCAACCCGTCCTTCCCGGTGGAAAACCTGCCGCAGGGCCGGACGATCCCCGCCGGATGGGCCGCCCTCGCCATTGAAGACGATGGCGGCGACGTCGAGGCTCTCGCGGACTTCATGCGGCTGCTTGCTCCGGCGCAGCGGCGGCCACCGCCCGTGGACCGCATGCAGCGGAACGACTGCGACAACGGCGAACGCCTCTTCGACGCGATCCGCTGCACCGCCTGCCACGTGCCGGTGATGCAGACCGGGCCGAATGCAGTCGCGGCGCTCTCGAACAAGCCGGTGCCGCTCTTCTCCGACCTGCTGCTCCACCGTATGGGTCCGAGCCTTGCGGACGGCATCCGGCAGCGCCTAGCGAAGGGCGACCAGTTCCGGACGGCGCCGCTCTGGGGTCTTTCGGCGCGCAAGTTCTTCCTGCACGACGGGCGGGCCACTACTGCCGAAGAGGCGATCCAATACCACGACGGTGAAGCGGCCGCCTCACGAAAGCGGTATATGAAGCTAAGTCCCGCCGACCGTCGTGCGCTTCAGGCATTTCTCGGACAACTGTAAGCCAAATGGGCGCAACCGTCACGCCGATAGTTCGAGGGAGGGAGCTAGACGCCGAAAGCGCGTCAACGCCCAACGCTTGGCACATGTTACAGCGCGACTGGGCCTCCGGTAACTCGCCGGAGGCCCAGCATTTTGCGGGTGGCGCGGGATTGAAATTATCGCAAAGCGGTGTCATGGTTTGGCCCAATAGGTGAAGGCCCGCGGTTTGCACGGGATCGCGCAGGATTGAAATCCCGGTCTAAGGTTACGAAGTCCGCCTGCGCGGACTCAATCCGCATCCCGCGACGACGGGTTTTGTACACTTAGACCGTGAGATCATCCCCGCAAGGCACGCGGTCGTCTTTGCATCTGCGTAATCGGGCAGGAATTCCCCTCCCATTTTCAGAACAAGTGTCTTACCCTGATGTGCCCGGAAAGACCCATGACGCTCCCTTCCACCTGCCTTGCCTGTCGCCAACCCATGCAGCCCGACGATCGCTTCTGTGTCTATTGTGGCCAGACGACCGCGCGGGTACTCTGGTCTGCCTCGGTGAATGCCCGGCCGGGCGAGGGCGCCGCCGTGGTGCAGTCCGGCGGCACCCTCTACCTGGTGGCGGCGAACTCCGGCCGGGACGCGGTGCGCGTACGGCTCGACGTATCCCAGCTTCGCGGATTTCGGCTAACAGGCGCTTCCAAAGCGCAAGTCGACGGAGATCAGCCTTTTGCATTTGCGCTCCAGCATTTCCCCGGCGAGAGTTCGGGCGGGCACGTCGTACTGTTCAGCGAGGATGCGCCTAGGCGTCGGCCCTCGGCGAGCGACCCGAACGCCCCCTGGTGGGAGGTACGGGCCGAGCGCTCGGAGCAGCGGAGGGCGCAGCAGATCGTGCGGGTCGTTGCGGATCGGTGGATCGTAGGGAGCCCGAACCTGCT
>JAYTEU010000577.1:0-4231 GCA_043734985.1 Chthonomonadaceae bacterium | reverse complement strand
AGGCTCTGGAATACGAGTTAATCCTCGTTACTGTGGATACGGCAATCCAGTCCTATCCTGTCTCCATCCTGCCTGCTGGATAAGTAGCGGAATACCGTGCGAACCCGCGGGCCCCGCGCTCAGCGCACTCATGAAACCCAATCGTCTCGGCCCCGTCGTTCAAGGGTATAGAAGCCTTCGCGCAATGGCACGCGCAAACGTCGATGATGCGCGCCGAGCCCTGCTAACCTCGGAGCGGGCGTTCCTCCAGCTCCGTAGCCGCGCCATCACACGCATCGAGCTTACCGAGGAGCCGCCGGAGCGCGGGATATAAATGCAAGCAGGAAGGGGTCGAGACTGTCCATGCTACAGGCAGGGAATGGGGCCGGGAAGGAGACTGATGATGCACAAATATGTCGCTGCGGTAACCTGGGAGCGCAAGGGCGATCCGTTTACCGATAACCGGTACAGCAGGGCGCACGAATGGAAGTTCGACTGCGGCATAACTCTGCCTGCTTCGGCCTCGCCGCAGGTTGTGCCGCTGCCGATGTCGTGCGAAGCCGCGGTCGATCCGGAGGAGGCGCTGGTCGCCGCCGCGTCGAGCTGTCACATGCTCTCGTTCCTCTATGTCGCGGCGCGCGAGGGCTATGTCGTCGATAATTACTCCGACGAGGCGTATGGAACGCTGGAGCGGGTCGAACGGCGCAAGATGGCGGTCACGAAGATCGTCCTTCGTCCCCAAATCGAGTTCTCCGGCGAGAAGCTGCCCGATGCGGAAGCGCTGGCGCACCTGCATCACCTGGCGCACGAGGAGTGCTACATCGCCAACAGCCTGAAGACCGAGATCGTAGTGGAAACTGCGGCGGATGGCGTACTAACGTGAGTCCGCACCGCTGCCGTAACCAGACCGACGAAATCCCTGTCAATGGGTGAGGGACATTCAGTTCTCAGCGTGGGAATGAACCCGGATTATTCCTGCGGGCGTCTGCTGCAGGAGGCACAGCTTTGCGGATCATCGAGCAGATCGTCGATTACCTGTTACAGCAGGGCGCGCTCACCACGGAGGACGAGCAGTACCTCTCGGATTCGGGGTATATTCGCCCGCGCTCCTGGCTGGCGCCGGACGAGGTGCGCGCTTCCGCTGGGGCGAGCGCCGACGGAAGCGCCGCGATTGAGGGGGAGTGCCCGCACCAGGGACTGATCTCGCAGTTGGAGCGCGGCCCGGCATCGCGAAGCAGACGCCGGGGCGGCCCGCTGCATCGCCTGAGCGCGCAGACAATCGGCGCGCGCATTCGAGCGGCCAGGCCCGCATGGCGCGACCGGCTGAACGGATTGCTGCCCCTCGCGCGGATCCTACAGCCGGGCATCGATGCGGCCGAGGCGCCCCTGGCGATCGGCAGGCTGGAGCCGGGGCCGCTGGCAGACGCGGTCGCTAAACTGCTGACGGAGCGCAAGGGCTGGCTTAGCGAACTGTGGGATGCTCTGTGCGTCGATGACTATCACGGCCTCGTTCCGGAGAAGAGCGCGGGGCCGGCGGTGGACGCCTGGAACGCGCTGCTGCGGGCAGGCGGCCTCCTCGACCTCGATCGGCACACCTGGCTCCTGCGATACCGGCAGTGCGCATGGGTCTTCCAGCTCCGCTGCGCGCAGATCCGCCTGCTGAAAGCCCTCGGCATCCTCGTCGCGCGCCGCGATCCGGCGCTGGAGCGCGCGCTCGTTCACGACGCGCATCCCACGGGGTTCTGGACGCTGGCGCTGCTCTACAATGGCCGCCGCATACTTCAGGGCCACCCGGCCGGAGAGGCGCTACCCTATCTTTCGGAGTGTACCCCCACTGTTCCGCTCCCCTCCGCCGCATGCCTCGGCCGCGCCGCCGGTCTTGCGGCCGGGATGGACCACGAAGGGCTTATTGCGCTGCTGCGCGCCTCCACCCGGCCGCAGTGGCGCGTCACGGTCCTGGATTACAAGAACGATCGCATCACTGTGCGCGACGTTCGCGATGCCCACACGATCCTATTTACAGTGCCGAACGCGGGTTTCTGCGATGTCAGCCGCGACGGACGACGGGTCGCCGTCGTGATGAAGGACTCGTCGCTGCACGTTTACGATACTCTAACCGGCATGGCCGCCTGCGCGAACGATGGAAAGCCTATCGACGCACGCATGCCGATCTACTGCGCGGACGGGACCACGCTTGCGGTGGTCGTGCTGGATAGTCATATCTGGAAGCTGAACCTCTACGACGCCGCGAGCCTCCAACTTCGCTGCTCGCGCGAGCTTCCCAGCGAGTACGGCGCGAAAGGCCCGAGGCTGGAAACCGCTGTCAACGGCGACCTTCTCGCGATAACCTGCCTAGAATCCATCCAGGTTTGGGATGTGCGCACGGCTTCGCTCATCGCCGAGATCACGGCGCACGCGTACTATCCTCCGCAAGCGGTCGCCATGAGCCCGGACGGGCGAACCATCGTAACCGTGTGCTCGTCAGGCGTGGAAAACGTGAGCAGGATCTACGCGGAGCATCTTCCAAAGCGGCGGGCAAAGACGCACCGATCGCACGCTCGGATCGTTGGGGAAGTGAATCACGGGTATACCTACCATATGCTCTACGCGCTGGACAATCACACTATCGCGTGCTCCTTTGAGGACGGTACTATAATGCTATTCGACCTCGATACCCGAGCGGTTCGCAAGGAGTGGAAGGCGCACGCGACACACGCCTCCTCCCTGGACGTTAACGAGGACGGCTCGCTCCTGCTCTCCGCTGGGGAGGATGGACGGGTGCGTCTCTGGGATACCCGAAGCGCCGCCCTGCTGCAGGAGTTCGATCTAAAGCGCGCGGAGAAGGCAAAGCTGGGCCAGGCGCATTTGAGGCCGGTACTCAGGGAGCTCCAATTGGTCTGCCCACGGGTATGGCGGCAGCCCTACCCCTCCCGGCGAGCAGCCAAATAAATAGAGTGCGAACAGGAGGGAGATCATGGCGGAAGAGCAGGACGACCTTAGGGAGACGATCACGCTGAACCAGGCGAAGGCGCTGATCCACACGCTGGCCGACGAGCAGAGCCTGCTCCTGCTTTCGCCGCCGGGGGTAGGGAAGTCGGACATAGTCGCGCAGGCGGCGGGCGAGGCGAGGCTGCCGTTTCGGTCGCTGCTCGGCACGCAGATCGCGCCGGAGGATGTCAGCGGCATCCCGCGCATCGTCGGAGACCGGAGCGTCTTCTGCCCGCCCCGGATACTCCTGCCGGAAAACCCGGAGCCGTTCTGCCTCTTCCTGGACGAGCTTCCGGCCTGCGCGCCCGATGTACAGAAAGCGTTCTATTCGCTGCTGCTGGAGCGGAGGCTGGGGGAGTTCGCGCTGCCGAAGGGCACGTGGGTCGTCGCGGCCGGGAACCGCGTGGAGGATCGCGCGCTGGTCCGGGCGCTCAGCAGCGCCCTGATCAACCGGGTGACGATCCTGAACGTGCGGGTCGACGTGAAGGAGTGGCTGGTCTGGGCGAGGGCCAACGGTGTGCGCGGCGATATCCTCTCGTTCATCACCTTTCTGCCGGAAGCGCTGATGCGGCCCGTCCCCGCGCAGCCCATTCCATTCTCCACGCCGCGCGCCTGGGCCTCGCTCTCCGGCTCGCTGAACCGAACCGAGAAAGCGGGAATTCTGGACCACTCCATCCGGCGCGCGCTGGCGTTCGGGCGCGTTACGGCGGAAGATGCGGCGGTCTTCTGCGCCATGGCAGAGGAGCGGATCGATTCCCTGCTGCCGGTCGCGGATTACTTCATCAACCCGTCCCTGCTTCCCGACGAGGACGCGGGCAGGTGGTTTATCCTGAACTATATCCGAAACCAGGTCCAGCGGCGACTGCTCGAAGGGGTCACTCCCCAGCAGGTCAATGCGTTCCTGATGGCGCTCCCGCAGGACCATCGCTTCGCGCTGCTGGTGGACCTGGTGCCGGATTGGGGCGCGTACGGCGCGAACGAGGCTCTGTTCAGCTCGCTCAAGGAGGTGACAGGCCTATGACCACCATCCACTTAGCCCACACAGTCCACATCGCCCACGCCGGCCGCACACCGAGACAGACGGCCCGCAAATGACCTCCGAGCCGCCACCCCCGAAGCCGCCGGATGCCGATATTGAAGCCCACGCGCGCGCCCAGCAGTATGCGCTGGAGGCGCTGGACCTGGTCAGCCTCGCGCTCCCGCACCTGTCCGGGCTGGCCCGCAAGGTTCAGGTCTACGCGGACACGCGCGTTCCCACGGCCGG
>JAYTEU010000576.1:0-3026 GCA_043734985.1 Chthonomonadaceae bacterium | reverse complement strand
GCCAGCTCGGGCAGATCGCTCTCGGCCGCAGTTCGCCAGCGCGCGCGGAGGGCGTCGAGCGGATAGGAGGGCGTCTTGTCGTTCAGCGTCCGCCATAAGATCTGGAGATACTTCGGATTGAGCTTTTCGCGGGAGGCGATCGCGTCGGTCGTAGACGTACCGGCGAGGAGTGCAGTGCGATGGCGGACCGTGGCGGCAAGATAGGGCTGTACCGGCAGGCTGCCGTCGGGGCCGGTGTAGGCTGTGAAGAACTTGCGTAGCCGAGCGGTGCTCTCGTCGGTCCAGTCGCGGCGGGTCTTGCCCGGCGAGACGCGGAATCCATCGGGGAGCAGCGCTACGTGGTCGGCGATATCCTTGGAGGCCGCGAAGTATTTCGCGAGCAGGTCGGGCGAGATGTCGGTAAGGGCCTCGGCGGCATTGGTAAAGCCTTCGCCCGCCGCCCCGTCCGCCGGGAATTCGCGCGTCGGCCGGAGATCGACGCCCGTCAGATCCCGGATGGTGCAGTCGTATTCGGCATTGCTCAGGCGGCGCAGGGGCACGTATCCCGGGTCGCCTGCCCTTGCCCTGCCTTCGTCCGCCAGAAGCGCGCGCACCCAGCCGACCAACTGATTCTTCTCTCCGGCACTCGGCTGCGGCCTGCCGAACGGGGGCATATCGCCTACATCAAGGTGATCGACTACCCTCTGCCACGGCTTCAGATCCCCGCGAAGGTCGTTCCGGGACGCAAAGCGCTCCAGGTCCAGCCCGCCTCGCTTCGCCTTCGCCGAATGACACTCCAGGCAGTACTTCTTAACGAGCGGCAGCGCGGCGGTACGGTAGCTATCGCCTCCCCCCGGCTTCCTGATTGCCGCAGCCCCAAAACGCACCTTTGGCGTCGACGCAGCCCGATGCGTCGACCCTCTCTGACCACCCGCAAGCCCGAGCGCCATACAGGCGGCAAACCCAAATACACCAACAGCGGCAATCCCGAATAAACGCGTCAACTAGCCGACCCCCTCGCGAACAGGTTTTCTATCACGCCTTCCATCCGCGGAGAACGTAGAGACGAGCGTGGTAGGGCTTTCGCGAAGACAGTCTCGTTTACCTGCCTGCCGCCAAGGAGTAGCAGGCTCATTCTTTCTCGCCTCGTTAACCGTGGCACCCAGGGGTACCCGAAGTCTTCGCCTCTCGAAAACACAATCGCCCAGAGTATCGCATCGGGCAGGCCAGGTCCTAAGAATGTGTGCAAAGAGCGCCCTCAAGCCCCAATTCTGGAGTAGTTTCGGTGCTTAGTGCTGCCAATCCCCGGAATCGGGGGCCAGGAGGCGTTTACCGCGCTTTTTGCACACACTTTAAGGCGAATGAACAGTAGTAGAATGGCGATGTGCTCATTTCGAGGGCACCTGGGCTTCGCGGACTGAAGATTGAGTTCGGGTGTGCCGGGTACCCCTCGGTGAGAAGGCCGGGTACCCTCTGGGTTTGCCAGGTCGATTATCGATCCGGCCAGGCGAGTGTACAATTCCAACCCCCAAATATTGGGACGCGTACTTAGCGGTTTCACCAGGCAATGATTTCAATCCCACGCCAAGAACCGCTTACCGCAATACTCCCGTCGTTGCGGGAACCGACCGCGCCACTTGAAAAAACTCGCCGCCATCGCTATAATGGTCCCATGCGGGCGAAGCGGCAGGGAGGCGGGAAAAGATGAGGTCGAGCGCAAAGTCTAAAGGATCGTTGCGATCGCGCTTGCGGAGGTCAGCTCGATCGCCGGATTGGCCCTGTTCACGATCGCGCGCAAGACCGCGGAGTTCTGGCCCTTCGCGATAGGGGCCCTGCTGGTTCAGGAACTATTCAATCTACCTCGCGCCCTGCAGCGCGATTGATGGGAGGCGGCCGATATGCCGCACAATCAACATTTCCGCCCCGGCCGCCGCTCACCCTTGCGCCCGGCGCCCTGGCTCATGGCGACCGTGGGGCATCTCTCACTTGTAGTACGTGCCGGTCGCGCGTCACGGTATGTGACGGCTCGCAGCCGGGAGCCTGACGTTGTCTAAGCAGCGGCCGACCGGCCAGAGACGCCCGCCCGCCCCGCGTGAGACCAGCGCCGAAGCGAAGGGCCGCATCTCGCGGCAAAGCGTTCCCAGACAGCCGCCCGCCGCGCTAGGCCGGACGGGACCGCCCGCTCCGCGAGGGCTGGCCGCGCGGCCCCGGGCGATCGCGCTCGTTATCGCCGCAATAGGCTTCGTGCTGACCGAGGTCAACCGAGAGACCGTTCGCAACGAGAGGCACTTCTATCCCATGCTCCTGCTCTTCGGCCCGGCCTGCATCCTGTTCGGCATCGCGGGCGCTATAGATCCGCGCGTAATGAACCAGTCCGGCATAGAAGCCCCGCGCACGGCCAACTCATTTCGCGCCGTAATGCTCGGAACCGTGGTCGCAGGAATGGTCCTAGGCTGGGCTATGGCCCATTTCTGGTACAAAATCTGGTAGCCCCAACTGTCCATCGAATGGACGGAACTAGCGACCGCATGTCCCGACTGCCAATTGCCGATTGCCGACTGCCCGCCCCAACAAGGAGCCCTGCCAATGCCCGCCGCCCCGCAGTTCGACCGATACTACCCCTACGACGCGCTCACCGAGCAGCTCAAAACCCTTGCCGAAGCGCATCCGCGCCTGCTGACGATGGACAGCATCGGCAAGAGCTTCGAGGGGCGCGACGTCTGGTGCATCACGGCTACGAACCTGGCGACCGGGCCGGCAAACGAGAAGCCCGCGTTCTGGTGCGACGGCAATATCCACGCGACGGAAGTCTCGGCCTCCTCCGCCTGCCTCTATCTGCTCCACAAACTGGCGACCGGGCATGGCGTCGACCCCGAGATCACCCGGGCGCTCGACACGCGCGCCTTCTACGTCGTCCCGCGCGTTAACCCGGACGGCGCGGAGCTCTACTTCGCCGGTAATCCGCGCTACGTCCGCAGCAGCGTTCGCCCTTATCCCTACGACGAAGAGCCGATCGAGGGTTTGAAACCCGAGGATGTAGACGGCGA
>JAYTEU010000575.1:0-2073 GCA_043734985.1 Chthonomonadaceae bacterium | reverse complement strand
AGGAAGATACCGGTATGCGTTTCCAGCAGGGCTTCGCCGTCCACGGCAAGGGCGTTCGGCTGGGGAAGGAGGATCTGCGCGATCTTGGCGAGGACGAGCGGACCGATGAAGCTGCGCGCCGCTAATGCGGGATCGACGGCGCGGAGTGTACCGCGCTCCATCTGTGCTGCCAGGTATCGGCTCAGGAACTCGAGTCCCCGGCGCGGGCCGATCTCGACAAAGGTGTTTGCGAGTGCCGGACGCCGGAGCGCCTCGCCGATGAGGAGGCGGAAAAACGCGGCCATGCGCGGGCTCTGCATCATCTGGAGGTAGGCGCGTCCGGCCCGCAGGAGCGCGGCCTCCGGCTCTAGGGCGTGGAACTCCTCTTCGTGGGCCAGAAGCTGGAGGAGGGGAGCATGCTGTTCGAGGGTCGCCTGGAGCAGCGCCTCTTTGTCCTTGAAATAGTGATAGATCAGGCCCGGCGAGCCGATGCCAGCAGCTCGTGCAATGTCCCGGTTCGTGGTCTTTAAGAATCCCTTTTCGGAGAACGCCTGGAGCGCTCCCTCCAATAGTTGCAGACGGCGGTTTTCGAACTCCCGATCGTCTCGTTTTGCCATGGCGCTTGCATCCAATCGTTGATTGACCAGTCAATCAAGAGTATAGCGCGGGCCGGCGATCCTGTCAAGCGAATTCTGGTATACTCCTTGCTAATTATCGAGAACCCTGCTTAGATTCTCGCGGGCGCATCACTTCAGAATCCTTTTTAGACAATGGATCTGGCTCGCGGGATTGAATCCCGGTCTAAGTTTACGAAGTCCGCCTGCGCGGACTCAATGCCGACTGTACGGATTCTAGACTTAGACTTGGGTTTCAATACAGTTCGGTGCAATTATATGGCTCATTTGAGAGGCATTGTATGGTTCTTCGCCCGGCAGTGAGCAGCAAGGCGGCGGTCCGGCAAGCGGGGTGGGAGTGGGCATGAGCGATGGAGCGAGTGAATTGAAGGATGGAGTTGGCGGAATGCGGATCGGCACGCGCGGAAGCCTGCTGGCGCGAACTCAGACGGAGTGGGTGGCGGAGCGGCTGCGCCAGGCGAACCCGGGTCTGCTGCTGGAGACGCAAATTATTCAGACGACGGGCGATCTTCGCCGCGATGTGCCCTTTGCCGCTGTCGGCACGAAGGGGATGTTCGTAAAGGAGATCGAAACGGCGCTGCTGGAGGGCCTTATCGATATCGGAGTCCACAGCCTGAAGGATATGCCGAGCGTGCTGCCCGACGGTTTGGAACTCGCGTGCGTGCCTGTTCGTGAGAATCCATACGATGCACTGCTCTCCCGATCCGGTGGCGCGCTGAGCGATCTGCCGCCGGGCGCGGTGGTCGGCACGAGCAGCGTTCGGCGCAGCGCACAGCTTCGGCATCACCGGCCGGACCTGATCGTCCGGGAGCTTCGCGGCAATCTGGACACGCGCATCCGCAAGATGGATGAGGGTGAATACGACGCGATCGTGCTGGCCGCGGCGGGGCTCAACCGGCTTGGCTGGGGCGATCGGATCACGGAGCTGCTGACGAGCGCGGTGTGCGTTCCGGCGGCCGGGCAGGGCGCGCTGGCTCTGGAGACGCGCACGGGCGACGCTGCCACGCTCATTCGACTCTCCACGATCCACGATGCGGAGTCGGCGGACGCGATTGCGACGGAGAGGGCCTTCCTGGCGGCGCTCGGCGGGGGATGCAGCGTTCCGGCCGGGGCGCACGCCGAAGTCAAAGGTGACCGGATCACGCTCGTCGCCATGATCGCCGCGCCGGATGGGTCGCGACTGGTGCGCGCCGAGGAGAGCGACGACCGATCGAACGCGGCGGCGCTGGGTGAACGTGTTGCGAAGCGCCTGCTGCTGGATGGCGGGCAGGAACTTCTATCGAGGTGACAGCATTGGCCAATGTCGAGGTCGATTTTCTGGTGATCGGGAGCGGGCTGGCAGGACTGACCTTCGCCCTCCGGGTCGCTCCTTATGGTTCGGTGGCGCTTCTCACGAAGAAGACCCGGACGGACGCGAATAGCAGTTGGGCGCAGGGCGGGATCGCGGGAGTGCTGGCGG
>JAYTEU010000574.1:0-2603 GCA_043734985.1 Chthonomonadaceae bacterium | reverse complement strand
AAGGATCCCCCGGTGAAGCCCGACTTCAGCAGGCGACCAAATTTGCGAATGGGCATGCTGCCCCCGATCGATAAGTGATTCGACACGTGCCGGCGCTTGACATTCTGCGTCGGCATGTGCTACTCTTACCCTACAACTGAATAGCGTAGCTTCTTATCTAGAGTGGTCGAGGGACCCGGCCCGACGACGCCACAACAACCACCCTTCACTTTCGAATTCTCGAAAGCCAGGGCAGGTGCTAATTCCGAGCAGTCTGCAATCTGCAAGATAAGAGGTGTAGGGCGTATCCCGTGAGGGCAATTCGGCTCTGTGCCGCATGCTGCCAGGTTAAATCGCCATTACGACCTCTTCTAAATCCATGGAAGAGGTTTTCTTATTGTCTCGCTCCGAGCAGACCCCGTTCAATCTCCAAAGGCATCCAAATGCCTCCGGCCTATCTTGCCGCGTGCAGTGTGAATTGAGCGGCGGCCAACGTGCTTTTGAAAGGAACCCGTAACATGTCCGATTTTTCCCTGTTTACTTCCGAGAGCGTTTCGGAAGGCCATCCGGATAAACTTGCCGACCAGATCAGCGATGCCATTCTCGATGAGCTGCTCCGGCAGGATCCCAAGTCTCGCGTCGCCCTAGAGACGTTTGTAACGCGCGGTCTCTGCGTGGTTGGCGGCGAACTGACGACCGACGCGTATGTCGAGATCGCCGACGTGGTGCGCCGAACCATCGTTGCCGTCGGATACGATCGAACGGACTATGGCTTTGACGGACATACCTGCGGCGTGATGCTCGCCATTCAGAAGCAATCGCCCGATATCGCGCAGGGCGTGGATCGCGGCAATCCTGACGAGCAAGGCGCCGGCGACCAGGGACTTATGTTCGGCTACGCGGTAAACGAAACGCAGGAGCTCATGCCTCTTGCGCTCACGGTATCGCATCACCTTACGCGCCAGCTCGCCGATGTGCGGCGCAACTCGCCGGAACTCGGTTTCCGACCGGATGCCAAATCTCAGGTAACAGTTGCCTACGGGCCGGACGGCAAAGTGGATCATATTGACACGATTGTCATCTCTACTCAGCACGATCCCTCGCATACCCTGCCAAGCGTACAGGCCAATGTTCAGGAGTACGTTATCAAGCCCGTGCTTAAAATGTACGAAGAGTACAACAAAGGCGGCATCAAGTACCACATTAATCCGACCGGGCGATTTGTTATCGGCGGTCCGCAGGGCGATACCGGCGTTACGGGACGCAAGATAATCGTCGATACGTACGGCGGTTCCGCGCGCCATGGCGGTGGAGCCTTCTCGGGAAAAGATCCGTCGAAGGTCGATCGGTCGGCCGCGTACACCGGACGCTATATTGCCAAGAATATCGTCAAGGCGGGGCTGGCCGCTCGCGCGGAGATCCAGCTTGCCTACGCGATCGGCGTGGCCGAGCCTGTCAGCGTGCAGGTCGATACGTTCGGGACGGCGACGATTCCCGAAGCCGAAATCGTTCGCCGCGTCCGCAAAGCGATCGACCTTCGGCCGCGAGCCATGATCGAGCGGCTTCAACTGTTGAATCCGGCGAAGATTCAGTACCTGCAGACTGCGAAGAACGGTCACTTTGGCAATGCTTCTTTCCCGTGGGAGCAGACCGACCTCGCCGAGAAGCTCGCTTAGCGGATACCTGTAACACAGACCCGACTGGGCCGCGATCCTGCCCGGTTTAGAACGACAAAAATTTGCGCTCCTCCCGGTTTCGAAGGGAGGAGCGCAAATTTTGTGAGAGGCAGATCCGTCAACGGAAGCACGGTCAATCCATCAAAGGCTCAGTGCATCGCGGAAGCACCACACATTCGATCCGTCCCGCAGTCTACGATACGTTTCGCGCAGATTGGCCGGGTTTGGCTCGACGCATTGCATCCGTTGGTCGTTGGGGCGCAGAAAATCTGTCGACCTGCTTGGCGTCCGCCGGGAGATCGTATTGAAACGAAGCGGGACCGATCGGATTATCTATCTTAATCCCCTCGATCTGTTCCGTGATCTTCGGTTCGCCTTTTTTGGGGTCACCTTTCTGCACGGATTTGCCGATCAAGTGGTCATCATGGCCAATATAGACTGTTATGGGCGTCTCATCGGTTCCGAACGGCATCTCCAGAACATGCCACTTCTTCCCGTTTTCCATGACAGTCGGCTTAACAGTCGCCTTCTCAAGGGCCAGGCGCACATCCTTATCGGCAAGCGCGTCGCCTTGAAGCATCAGCGCGATTATATAGGTCCCGATAGGCCGAAACTCGACATCGTCGACAATATTGATGCCGGCGTACGATTCCGGCGCTTTGACCTTTATGTACTGCTTGACAGGCGTAGGATTGAACTTTGCCTTGAAGTTTATGAAGGTCTTTCCATCGCAGTAGGCTGCCACGGGTGGGAGAACTCTGGACTGTGAATCCATTTTGTATACGAATCGATTCGGCCGCTCAAGCGCCAGCGTGAAATTGGCGTCCTCGTGCGCCTCACCTCCATCGGCGGGAATTATAAGACTCCACTTAGCGGTGTGCCGGTAGCTCTTCATTTTCTTGTAGGTGTCGGTGGACTGTTTGATCAGCTCCGCCACTTCCGGCTTCA
>JAYTEU010000573.1:0-3680 GCA_043734985.1 Chthonomonadaceae bacterium | reverse complement strand
ACTTCCGAATCGGTAGTAATCAGTCGCTGCTCCGCACTTCGCACGTTGACATAGGCCTGAGAAACGTCGGAAACCACGGTGAGCTGCGCGCTCGCGAGGTTTGCCTGCGCCGAATCCACGTTGGCGCGCGCCTCCTTCACCTTACCGGCCGTGAGGCCCCCGTCGAAGGGGTTCCAGTTAAGCGTGACGCCGATGCTGACCGAGTCATCGCCGGGCGGGAAGTTGTTGCCTCGGGTGAAGGCTCCCAGGTTGCCTGCAAGGGACGGCGCGTTTGTGGAGCGAGCCGCGTTGACGCCATAGCGCGCCGCGCCGATAAGGCTCTGTGCTTGTAGAATCTCCGGTCTCTGCCGCAGCGCAGTGTCCACGAGACTCTGGACGTTATCCGTCGTGAGTGGCGGCTCGCCCGACGGTCCGGCGTCGATGGGCGTGCGCGGGTCGATGCCCATATTCAGCGCCAGAGTGATCTGGGCGATCGTCTGGTTGTTGCGGGCCGAAACAAGGTTGGTCACCGCTTCGGAGTAGGCGGTCTCCGCGGTTACCAGGTCCGAAGGCAGCCCAAGTCCGGAGTTCAATCGTGCCCTTGCAAGGTCAAGATGCGAGCGGCGGTTGGTTACGTTCTCCTCACCGATCGTTACGATCCGGCTGTTTTGAACGTACTGGTAGAACGCCTGTTTTACGGCCAGCACGAGATCCGACTGAACGCGAGCCAGGTTGTCCGCCGCCGCTCGCTCCTGCAGCGATGCCTGCCGGACGAGATCGCGCGTGTGGTTGAAATCGAAGATGAGCTGGCGGATATTCGCCGATGCACGGAGGCCGGTCGAAGTCGTCCCGGTCCCCGAGGTGGTATCGATCGTGCCGATATCCGATCCTGTTCCCGTCCCGCCCGTGTTTCCGGCGCCGGTTCCTGTGCTGCCCGTACTCCCCTGTCCGGACGTGGAGGAGGCGCGCCCTTCCGTGGCCAGGGTTTCCGTGTGCGTATAGCCCGCGGAAAGGCTGACCGTAGGAAGCAGCCCCGAACGTACCTGCTCCGTACGTCCCTGCGCAGCGGCGATCGCCGCTCGTGCCGCCGCGATGGACGGTTGGCTGCGCAGCGCGATCCGAACAGCTTCGTCCGCTGCGAGTGGCCGGTTCGGAACGTCGGCTGACCGCGCGGCAGCAGGCGGCAGCGCGATCGGAATCGGAACGGCCAACTCTTTCACGTTCGGTGTGATTGGTGGTGTCTGGCCCGGAACCGGCTTCGGCGCAACGTCCTGGGGCTGTACGGCCGGCTGAGCGTGCGCGGCCGCAACAAGGAACATCAGCGGCAGCGCGGCGGTGGCGGAAAAAAGGCGCCATCCAGGGCAGGCTCGACTGGGAGTCGTTCGCATCATTATTGGGTCAATCCTCGAAACCATTGAATTCAGCCCGATGCTTCGGCCACTACGAGTGGCTCGGCAGCAATTGCGGGAGCCGTCGAAATCGCCGCTGCCAAAAGCTGCTCTAGTCCTTCCACCAGGTCCGCTCGAAGACTGGGCGCGATGTGGCTGAGCGCCTCCTGTGCGCGATGCGTTCGGCTTTCGCGTCGTGCGTGCATCTGCTCCGCCGCGCGCGCGGTAAGGTGCAAGCGCCGCAGTCTTCGGTCGCACTGCGCCGCCACCCGCTCGACAAGCCCGGCGCGCTCCATTCGGTCCGCGATCTGCGTCACCGCGCTGGTCGACATGCCCAGTTCGTCCGCTATCGCCGTCATCGATTGTGGTCCGTCCTGCAGGTAGGAGCAGATTCGGAGTTGAGCGAGCGGCATGTCCGCAAACAGTCCGGCGTTGGCTAGCGTGAACAGGCGCCGCAGGATAGTAGGCATAAGATCCTCCAGGCGCGCAGCCTGTTCCGCAATTGCCACGGACGTTTGTCCGTTTACGGGAATTTCTTTCTCACTTATCTCCTCAAACTGCCGAGTCGGGCCCATGCGAACTCCCTTCGGAATGAGTGCCGTCCGGCAGGGCAGGTCCCCTTGCTTCTTCATGCCCGGTCGGCTTATTGTCGTAGGGGTTCTTTACAGACGGCTCGCGATCGTTCTTCTTGTAGAACAGTTGCTGTAGGTCATCGAACATCGTGTACACGATCGGCACGATAAACAGGGTGAGTATGGTGGAGGTAAACAATCCGCCGATTACCGCGGTCGCAAGGGGCGCCTGCGTTTCGGAGCCTTTGCCCAATGCGAGGGCGAGCGGCATCATGCCGAGGATCGCCGCGCTGGCGGTCATCAGAATCGGTCGAAGCCGAGTGGGGCTGGCCGTCAGCAGCGCCTCGTCTCGGGGCATGCCGCGCGCGCGAAGCTGGGTCGTATAGTCGACCAGGAGGATGCCGTTCTTAACAACGATGCCGATTAGCATCAAAAGCCCAATGAAGGCCGTGAGACCGAACGCTCGCCCTGTCAAGAAGAGTGCAAGTATCACTCCGACTGCGGAGAGCGGAACGGACGTTAAAACCGTGAGCGGGTGGATGAACGACTCGAACTGTGACGCCAGGAGCATGTATATTAGCGCAATTGCCATGAATATCGCCAGGCCGAGACCGGAGAACTCCTGGTTTCGGCGCTTCTGATTGATCCCGAACTCCCAGTGATTTCCCTGCGGCATATGCATCTCGGACATTACCTTGGCGACATCCGCCAAAACGTCGCTCTCCGACCTTCCCACGGCGCGCCCGGTCACCGCAATAAACCGCTGGCGGTCCAAGCGGTCGATCTCGTTGGGGCCGAACGTAGTGATCGGCGACGCGACCTGACGAAGCTGGACATCGTGCGACGCAGAGGTTGTCGCCGTTCTGCTATCGGAGGCCGCGCCGGCGGAGGAGCCGCTGGAAGCATGGCCGATCGGCAGGTTGAGCAGATCCGGAATAGTCTTACGCGTGTTCTCGGGAAGCTGAACGTAAATCGGATATTGGAATCCGCCTTCCTGGTAGTAACTCGACAACTGGCCGTTTGTCGCGGTATTTAGCGCGGTCGCTATGTCCGAGAAGTTCACGCCGAGCTGAAGGGCTTTTTGCCGATCGACTTTCCACTGCAGTTCCGGCGTCGCGTCCTGAACGCTCAGATCCACGGATTCGATGCCGGAAACCTGGCGAATCTTGTCCATGGCCTCGTGGGCTAACCGGCTGGTCGTTGCGAGGTCCGGACCGAAAATGTCGGCCTCGATATTCTGCGGTCCTCCGGTGAGAATGAAAGTGACCAGGTCGAACGGAGTGATTAGTACCCGTGCCCCTGGAATACTGGAGCCCAGTTGTTTCTGGAGCTGCCGGATCACCTGCGTCGTCGTCGCATTGCGCTCATCCTTGAGCTTTACGGTCATCGAACCCTGGTAGGGCGCCAACGCGGTCGTTGAGCCTCGCAGGCTCAGAGTCGTTCCTGCCGCCGCAAAACAGGTCGCCACGTTCGGATTCTGCATTACAAGCGCCTCGGCGGTCTGCATTGTACGGTTCGTCTGTTCTAATGCCGTCCCAACCGGGAGTTTCACGATCACCTGGAAATCGCCACTGTCGGTGGCCGGCATAGTCTCCGTGCCGATCTGAGGAACGAGCAGCAAACTAACTGCAGTAACGAGTACGGCGCCTCCCAGAACAAGCCAGCGGTGACGAATCGCCCAGATCAACCCGCGATGGTACGCGCGGTCCAGCTCGGTGAATTTGTGCCCGAACCAGAGAAA
>JAYTEU010000572.1:0-19104 GCA_043734985.1 Chthonomonadaceae bacterium | reverse complement strand
CAGGCGCGCGACCTCATCGAGGACGCGATCGGATTCGACGCCTATACGGAGCCGATGCAGCGCTTTATTCGCTCCGTGGTGGAGTCCGGCAATAAGAGCTTCTTTGTCTCGACGGCGCATCCCCGGCTGATCGACGGTAAGCCGACGAAGAACCCGCGCTACCTGCAGACGCGCCCCGATCTGCTTCAGCCGCGCGAGACCTACCTTGCGGAGATGGCGACTCGGCTTCATCGGCGGCTCCCGCTCTCCGTGCCGGTCCTCTTCCCCGTGGACGCCGTTTTGCCCGGACGCCGCAACAATCCCGCCGACCCGGATTCCGGAATTCGGTCGCTCGCGGTCTACAACCCGATCCACTACATGGAGCTTCCGGAAGCGTTCATGGAGTTTATCTGCAGCATGACGGGCAAATCGCCGTCCACCACCGGAGCTGGGTCCGAGGGTGCGCTGACCAAGGGGCCGTTCAACGCGATGCCGCCCATACTGGACCTGAACAATGCGCTGGTCTCCTATATGCTCACGGGCTACGAGGTGTTCATCACCTCTGCCGGTTACATCGGTCCGCACAACCGCGTCGATCACGACGTCAGCCTGCTGGTCCCGGAGGTCTGGAGCCGGATGTCCGTGGAGGAGCGCGACCCGAAGTACCTGATAGAGAACGGTTTTCTGGAGAAGTGCGAGGATTTTGAGTACGAGGGCCGCACCGTGCTCACAAGCAGGCTCGGCTATCGGATCACGCGCCGCTTCGTCAAGACCTTCTTCGGCATGATCTTCAGCCATCCGCACATGGTGTTTTCCGAGGAGATGCTCCGGCCGGAGAAGCAGGACCTCGGCCAGATCGTCGACGGAATGGACAATATCGTCGAGACGCAGCGTCGGGTGGCGGCGCTCTATTTTGAAGACGGCAGCGTGGACATGGCGTGCCCACCGCTGAAGGCTCTGCTGCACATAATGTGTCACGGCCATTTTGAGGGGATGGGCTTGAGCGATCCCGCGTTCCGCGCGATGTTCACCCGGGAGAGCCTGCTGTCCGGCGTCTGGTACCACGAGCAGTTGGCGGCGCGTCAGCAGCGGGAGATCGCACTCCAGCGCAGGCATGTGGACTACCTGGAGGAGTTCCTTCGCCGTGCCGGATACGCCGAGGAGGCGAAGCGCATGGGAATCGCCGAACGCCTGGCGGCCGCGAAGAGCGCGCTGGCGGATGCAGAATCGCCAGGTTTCCTGGCGCGGGCGTGCAGCGCATATACGATCTAAAGGTCGGGCCGCGTTCTTAACTTCAGCAGCTTCGGGGGCGATGGCCGGAAGGCTCACCTGCTCCCCATGTACAATCTGAATAATGGATCAGTAGTCATTTCCTTAGGGTTAGCAACACGAATGGGAAGGCAATCGGTGGAACAACGGTTGAGAAAAGTCTATCTCGTGTTCATGGATGAGGAATTCCGCCGTGAGGTGGCTAAGGGATTCGAGAAGCTCGGCTTCATGGTTGTCGAGTGCGATAAAACCGCGCCACTCGACTGTCCGGATCCTCTTGAAACTTTAACTATTATTGAAACCGGAGACGATGGCGCATTGCTGTCACGGCTTGTATATGAATTGTATCTAACGCATGGAGCAGAGCATACGATTCCTATCATCGGAATAATCAGCCCGGAGTCCATGAAAATGAATTCGTCACTCGGATGGTGGCTCGTCAACGGCCATGCCGCTATTCTTTTGCTCATTCCGCGAGAGGGCGATATGGTGGGCCAATTGATGCTGGTCGGCCGCCACATATTAGGAACTGTGACTGACGGCAACCAATCGACGTAGCAGGACTACGAATATCACCCCCGGGCACAACCGGCGGGACTTTCGACAACGCCAAAGTGCTGCGCTCAAATCGTTGCACCCAAATCGCGCAATACGTAGGAAACGCCATCGTGGCTCCCACACGAGCCAAAAAAGACCGGCTCCCAAGTCATAAGCCTGGGGGCCAGTCTGTTTATTGACTTAGATTGCGCTTATCGGAAGTTACGGCTTCTTCGGTGCGCTGGGCCGGCGCACACGTTTGGTTCCGGCACCCGCGGCGGGCTTGTCGGCGATTTTGGACATGTTGCAGCCGGCGCAGCAGAAGTAGGTCTTGCCCTTGATCATTACGGACTTGGTGTTGCTGCCCGTCGCCTTGGGGGTCATCATCATGCCGCAGACCGGACACTTCATCGTCTCTTCGGTGTCCGCAACCATCTGCGCGCCGCCCGCTCCGCCGCCGGCAGCAACACGGCCGTGGACTTTGTCCAACAGACCCGATATCTGGTCCAGGGTAGAGCTGGCTTTCTTGGCGTTCGCCTGGAAATCCGAGGCTCCGTCGGCAAGCACGGGAACCACGAGGACGGCGGTGAACAGCGCAGCGAGCGCAATGCCGGCTTTTCGCATGTTGATCATTGTAATACTCCTTAATTTCTTACGTAAAGGTCAGTTAGCGCCAGGTTATTTTTGGCTGGCGAGGTAGGTGGAAATCCTTCGCAGTGCTCCCGCCGGCACGTTACGTTGCGGCGGCATTTTCGAGTTGGGGTCTTTGCTTTTTGGATTGACGGCGTACTCCGAGATCCAGGTTGCAGTGTGCTTTGGGTCGGCTCCGATATGCGTGAGCTTCGGTGCATTGCCCGCGGTGTGGCACCTACAGCTTGCGGCAAGCAGCGCCGCCACTGGCCGTGCTCCGCCTGCTCCGCCACCTGGCGCGGGTACGTTGCCGCCGAGGGCGGGCGTAGGCGCGGCGCTTCCGCCGCCCGCGGCCACGCGGGCATGAATGCCGTCGATCAGCTTCGCAATGTCATCGACGGTGCCGGAGGCCTTCCGGGCATTAACCTGGAAATCCGCGGCTCCATCCGCAAGGGCCGGGACCACGAGCGCAGCGGTAAGAAGGGCGGCCAGTCCAAGGCCGATTTTGTCCTTACTGATCATCGCGTTTTCTCCTCTGTTTCGCGTGGAAACGGCGGGCTGAATAGAATGATAGAAATAGCGAAGCGCTGCAAGTGATACCCTTCCGATTCGCCGGGCGCGCACTGTTTTCCTTCATCGATCGCAAACGCAATGCACATGCAGTAGGGTTTCGATGGCCCTACAGCCGCTTCTGATGCCCACTTTGCGCGAGATAAGCGTCGTTCCTACTGCATTCCCAGCCTGTGGATCTGCTCATTCGCGACATATTGTACATCATCGTCGGCGCTTTTTGCAAGTTTGTCCAGCACGGGGCGCGCGCTCTGCACTCCGGAACTGCTCAAGGAGCCGAGCGCCACGGCCGCCCAATGCTGTGCCGTACGGTTGGTCCCGTCCGCCACGCGCCGGAGCGCAGGCAGCGCGGCTGCTCCCTGATTGGCCAGCGCCTGCGCGCCATAGTAAGCCTCCGCTCCATCCGTTTGAATGACCGCAATCAGCTTATCGATCGCGGCGGGGCCGATCGCCGATAGCGCGTCCCGGGCGGCAATGTCCACGTCGCCGTCGGGATCGTGCAGCGCCTGCACCAGCGGGTCGACGGCCGCGGCGTTTCCAGGAAAACCAAGGCCGAGCGCGGCGGCGGATCTTGCATCGCTGTCGCGGGCGGTGTCTTTTAGGACCGCGATCAGGGCGGCATTCGCCTCGGGCACGCCGAGCGTCTGGATCGCGAGAGCCGCGCCATGGCGTGCATCGTCGCGCTTGCCTTGAAGGGCGGTCACCAGCGTGGCCAATACGGACTTGTCGACAGGACCGCTGGGATTAGGCCGCGCCGCGCGGGCAAGCGCCGCAACGGCCGCCGAGCGAAGCTTAAGGTCGTCGTCTTCCAGGGTCTTGATGAGGGCGGCGACGGCTCTGGTAGAAGCGAGCCTTCCGAGGCCGGTCGCGGCCTGCGCCCTGGCTTCGTTGTCCGCGTTGCTATCGTTCAGCGCCTCGATGAGCGCATCCTCGCACGATCGATCCGCAATCAGTGCAAGGGCGCCGATCGCCACGCGCCGCACCTGCGGGTCGGCGTCCAAGTGCATCGCCGTCTTCAGCGGCTCCACCGCCGGAACATAACCGAGCTTGCCCAGAGCATCTGCCGCGCCCTGGCGGACGGCGCCGTCTTTGTCCGCAAGCTGAACGATAAGGAAGTCGGCGCTTCTCTTTTGGCCCCCGCCCTGCTTGAACAGCGGCGTGGCGAGAACGTCGCCGCCCGGACCTCGGGCGCCGGCCTCTTTCTTCATCAAATCCACGATCGCCGCCGTGACATCGATGCCTTCCGCCTTGTTCTCCTTCGGGCCGATGCCGCCCGCGGGGTCGGAGAGCGCGGCTTTGGTGCCCTTGCGAACGTAGTTGTCTCCGTCCTTCAGGCCCGCTACCAAAGCGGTCACGTTGGCGGGCGAGGCGGCGCCGGAATGCTGGAGCGTCAAGATGGCGCGCTCGCGGACCGACTTGTCGAGATCCTTCAGCAGCGCAAGCGTCTGGTTGATCGCATTCGCGCGGTAGTCGGGTGCGTCTTTTTCGGAGCCTTTCTTGATGGAGGCGTCGTTAGCCACCAGCTCGAGGCTCTCCGCCGCCTTGACGCGTATTCCGGCCGGTTCGCCCGTAACCGTGTCGATAAACTGCTCGCCCTTGATAAGCTCGAGGGCGGCCTGCTCCTGCGCTCGGGGATCGCTGCCGGCCATCGCGTCGATAAGCGATCGGATGTGGCGGCTATGATAAACAGCGATGCCGACAACGCCGCAGACGATCAATCCAAATACAAAATAGTTCAGGTACTTTCGCACCATATTATGTCGACTCTCCTATCGTCAATACGGAAAGCTACGGACGGCTATTTGAGCTGGTAAAAGAAGCCGCCGCCGATGGCAAGGCCGGTACAGGCCGTTACCAGCGCCCACCAGGTCCACCTTCGCAGGCTTAGAAGCTGTAGAAACAGCATACCGCCTAACGGTACGCCTGTCAACAGGGTGCGAATCATCGCCGGGCTGAAGACGCCCGGCTGCCAGTGCGCCGAGGTTACTCCGAGCACCGCGCCCATGGCCGCGCTCACCACGCCGCAGGCCACGCGCTCCGCCATTCCCGTGTCCGCCGCAAAGGAGATCAGAAGCAGCATCATGGTAAGCAGGCCGCTCGCCGCCGCCGCCGCCGGGACGTACCCGGCCATCAATTCCGGCGACGCGTGTGATCCCGCGCTTGCATACAGCACGGCTGCGACAGGAAGCAGCGCCGCCGCAAACAGCGGAACAAACCAGGCGGATATTTGGACGAAAGTGGGTCGCGCCGGCGCGACCGCTATGCTCACGGGGATGTCCGTCGCCTCTCCGGCCATCTCCACGCGCACAATGCCGGCGGTTTCGCCGGAATCTGCCGCCACCGCGGCGTTTGCGGCAAGGGTCAGCACTTGCTTCGGGCGGTCGAATGCCATGGGGTGAGCCGTCAGCCACCCGGGGCAATGCGTGATCTTACCCGCTGCAGCGCCCTGGACGCCGCGCGCGACTACTTGTACCCGGACCTCCCGCGTCTCGTTCCGGCGCACGGGGCCGAAGTCGATGCTTCCGGGCGAGACCGATAGGTTTCCCGATGCTTGCCGCGGCGGCAGGGTCTGCCGTACCGTTTCGAGCGGCAGCGCGTCCGCGGCGCTGCTAAGCGAACCTGCCCTAAGCCCGCTCTGGGACATGCCCCGCGCGCCCTCCCCT
This sequence comes from Chthonomonadaceae bacterium, assembly GCA_043734985.1. Taxonomy (GTDB): domain Bacteria; phylum Armatimonadota; class Chthonomonadetes; order Chthonomonadales; family Chthonomonadaceae; genus DATGJU01. The sequence goes on along the minus strand of JAYTEU010000572.1, from coordinate 13,456 downwards.
ACTGACCGCGTGGCCCCGTTCGCGGGCATCGCGATCCTCTGGCGTCCCGAAGTCTGAGGCGAGATCGTGCCGGACGATACCGAGGATCGACGCGAAGAGGGATCGGGATCAGGATACGCGGCGGGCCGAGCGATTTCCAGACCGGATTGCAGGCGCTTCACGTCGTCGCGAAATGCAGCGGCGGTCGCATATCGGCGGGACTTCTCCCGGGCAAGAGCGCGGCTGACGATCGACTGTAGGTCGGGCGATGCGGCGGGAAGGTAGGCGTTGAGCGGAGTGGGCTGCTCGTTGTCCAGCACGCGCTTCCAAGCAAAGGGATCCTTGGTCTTGCTCACCAGGAACGGGCGGCGGCCGGACAGCATCTCGTAGAGCGTCACCCCGACGGCCCAGATATCCGACTGGTGGTCGGAACGGTTCTCCTCGGCGAAATCCTCCGGGGCCATGTAGGCGTAGGTGCCCGCGCCTCCGGCATAAGCGTTCGTTGCCAGGATCTCCGCCAGGCCGAAATCGACGAGCTTGACCTCGCCCTGGCGGCTGATAAGGATGTTCGCCGGTTTGATGTCCCGGTGGACCGTCTGCATCTCGTGCGCGTACTGGAGCGCATCCAGCGTCTGCGCCGCGATCTCCAGAGCGTACTCCTCCGGAAGCGCGCCCTGTTCCCGGAGCATCTCCTGCACGTTCTTCCCGCGCACATACTCCATATCCAGCACGATGTTGCCGTCGATCCGATCGACATTATGCACGCGTACTATGTTGGGATGTCGCAGCCTGTCCAGGACCCTCGCCTCTTCGAGGAAGTGCTGCACGTCGCCCGCCTGCACGTTGACCACCTTAATGGCCACCTGCCTGTTGAGAAGGGTGTCCTTGGCAAGATAGACTATCCCGGACGCGCCATGGCCCAGGACATCCAGCTTTTCATATTTTCCAAGCATTCCGAGGGGCATGGGTGTTGCTACCTGCGAGTCTGGTCGGCGACAGGAGTTGGGGCGGCAGTGGCCGCGGCGATCTTTTTGACGCGACGATCGTCTATCACATAGAGGCTGCCCGCGTTATCGACCGCCAGAGCGGTAGGAGCGGTAAGCGCACCCTTGCCGATAGCGTTGTTTTTGAGCGATCCCTCCGCGTCGTACTTCCAGATCACGCGTGCCCCGGGATTGATCTGGTAACGGTTTCCGCTGACGTCGGAAGTAACGATAAAAGCGTCGCGGGGTACGGCGGCGGCCATTTTCCCGGCGATCTTTCCCTGATCCGGGAGAGGGGTAACCCTACCGATAGGGTCTATGCGGACCAATGTGCCTTCGATCGTCGTGACCAGCGCGCCGCCGTCTTCGTCCGCCGCGATCGGCGTATCCCGCACCGGCTTCCGCGCCATCACAACGGGCGGGCTGTAACTCAGTTCGTAGTCCGTGGGACGTTCTTGCGGCACGGCCACGACGCGAGGGGGAACCTTGCGCAGCTTTACCAAATCCTGGTTCAGCCGCACCAGGGCGTAGCCTTCGCCGCCTGCCGCCACCGCCAGAACAAATAGAAGCCCGATCAGCAGGGGAGATACGCGCCTGCCGCGAAGGGGCACGGACGCCTGGTCTTCTTCGGGAAACACGGAGGAAGCCATGAGGCTCGACACCCGCTCGACGCCCTCCGGTTCACCGGAGGAGAACGCCGCCTCCAGAGGGACGGGCGGATGCGCCTGCTCCAGCGTCAAGGGGCTGAACGCTCCGTATCGCAGCGCTATGACCGTAACATTGTCCCTGCCGCCCGCGCCCAGCGCAGCCTCGACTAGGCTCTCGCAGGCCGTCTGCGGGTCCTGAACACCCGCGAGCAGGCGGGCAATCTCGCCATCCTGTACTTCGGAGCTGAGGCCGTCGGAGCAGAGGAGAACGGAGTCGCCGTCCTGAAGCTCCATCCTGAAGATATCGGGCCGGGCATTGAAATCCGAGCCGACCGCGCGCGTGATCTGGTTGCGAAACCGGCTGGTGCGCGCTTCGTCGGGCGTCATAATGCCCGCCTGCACCTGCTCCCACACGCTGGAGTGATCCTGAGTCACCTGCTTCAGCCGCCCTCCGCGCAGCAGGTAGGCCCTGCTGTCACCGACGTTGGCGACGATGAGCTGGTTGGCATCCAGGATCGCGGCGACGCAGGTAGTCCCCATTCCGCTGAGCTGGGCGTCACCTGCCTGCCGCTGCCGTACCTTCCGGTGGGATTCGCGAATCGCGGCCTCCAGGAGAACGGCCGTATCGACGGGCTCCTTATTGCCGTTGCGCGCGGACAGATGCTCCGTTACCACGGCGGGCAGGGTCTTGACGACGATCTCCGAGGCTACCTCACCGCCGAGAGCGCCGCCCATGCCGTCCGCGATGACGAACAGCGCGTCCAGCTCGCCGTTGAGAGTCTCTCCGCGAACGACCGCAAAGCTGTCCTGGTTATTGCGGCGCTTCAGCCCGACATTAGTTACGGAACCAAACTTGAGACTCACAGTCCGTTACCTACTCCCGATACTTTCGTAGAAGCGCAAACATCAATATAAGGAACAGTCCAAAGGAAATAGCCAGAAAATACCGCGCGATACCGAGCATGGGCACTCCTTGGTTGGGGCAGTAGGCAATCGGCAGTCGTGAAATACAAAATCCATACGGCACTCAGCCTGCGTTACTCCGACTGCCGATTGCCTACCGCCGACTACCCGCTTCTCTCATTCTCCCGATTCAAACCGCAACTGGACGCTTCCGACTACGATGCGGTCTCCCTGCTTGAGGCGGGCCGGGTGTCCGGGGAGCAGGGCCTGCCCGTTTAGCAAGGTGGGCGCGGAGTCGCTGCGCAGGCTTTCGATGGAGTAGCCGCCATCCTCGAACGCGATGCGCGCATGCCGCGTTGCGACGCTGCGGTCCGGGAGCACGATGTCGTTGGTCACGCCTCGCCCGATGAGCGTTTCAGAGGCCAGCAAAAAGTCGTCCCGATCCCTGCCGTTCTCCACCCAGATCACGCGTGCGGCGCGCACCTGGAGCTTGCGCGGATAGGGCCCGGAACCCAGGTCCGAGGCGCGGTCCGGCGTGGGCCTTGCGCGGTAATCCGGCTCTATTCGAACGTTCCCGCCCTCGCCCTCGCCCGCATCGCGCTCGTAGATAATGCGGGTCAATCCGAGCCGGATCTCGTCGCCGTGGCTGAGCTGCGCGCGATCCACCCGCCCGCCGTTTACAAAGGTTCCGTTCGTGGTCTTGAGATCCTGAACCGTGAACTTGCCCGTTCCATCGCGCTGGATGCGCGCGTGCTGCCGCGACATCTGCGTGTCGGCCTCGATGACCAGGTCGTTCCCGGACTTGAGGGAGCGGCCGATAGTGATCGCCGGGCGCGTCAGCGCATAGCGGAAGGCGGGTCGGTCCGGGGGATGCACGATAAGCAGTCCCGATGCGACCGCCGCCACGGTACCCTCTTCCTCATCATCGTCAATATTATTTGCCGAAATGCGAGCGACCGTACGGTCGTCGTCTTCCTCAACGGACGGCAGCTGCGGAGATGTGAGCGCGGCCGGGACGGGTTCGGCGATCTTGGTATTGTAGCGGCAGCGAACGCGCACCTTTTCGCCGCGCTTACCGGCGATTGCGGGATCGTCCACCTCTTTTACCGTGAATTCGAGCGGCCCGCGGATGTGGTAGTTATTCTGCTTGCAGCAGCGCCGGATGGCGGCTTCGAGCTCGGCCCTGTCCAGGAAGGCGAGAAGATACTCCTTCTCTTCCTCGTCGTTTACGGCTATTTCGAGGACATACTGGTTAGGGACGTAAATCCGGTTGTCGAAGCCCTCTTTGCGGTTGTCTTCGATCGCCGAGAGAATGAGCCGAAGAATGTCCTTTGGGCGCACATCGTCCGCGCCGCCGAACAGACCTTCGTACCAGGTGCCGAAGGAACGGTTAAACTTTTCGAATAGGTCCATACACTCGCCTTCTGAGCCCTGTCAAACCGGAAATCTTTATGAAGAGGCGACTCGCCATTATAGTCGTTGACGATAGTTACGTCAATTCGGTTGCAAAATTGCGCTCCGGCGGGGTGGGCGCGGGGTGAAACCCCGCACCCCAAGGGTACCCGGTCTATGAAACTCACCTACGCGGGTTAGGGATTGAGTCCACGCAGGTGGACTTGGTAGATTTAGACCGGTACTTTAGTGCCGCGTCCGCAAGCGGAACGACTGTATCTGAATCGCATCCCGTGCAGGAAATCAGCCTTTTGCGGGGAATTGTTAATAATTGCGCCCTGCATGCGTCATAGGATTGTAAACGCATGGTAAAGACGTATGGTAGAGTATGCACGAGATATTCGCTCCGCTTCAATATCGATTGAGATAAAATAGTATCGAGGCAACGGAACGCTAGTTATTCCGGAACCTGTCAGCGCGGCACGGGTACGGCCCCAGGGGCAGTACGGCGGATGATCGCGCGTGGAAAGAGGTCGCCGGTGGATTCTCAGGAACTCGCGCAAAGGGCGCAGAGGGTGAAAGATGCGGTGGAAACCGCCATCATGGGTAAGAGCGATATTGTTGAACTGGCCGTTTCCGTTCTTCTCTCGAATGGGCATCTGCTGATTGAGGATATTCCCGGCGTAGGCAAGACGACCCTGGCGAAGGCGCTGGCCCGGGCGCTGGGGCTGACTTTCAAGCGTATTCAGTTCACGCCGGACCTGCTGCCGTCCGACATCACCGGCTCGACGGTCTACAACCAGAAGACCGGCGAGTTCGAGGTCTATCACGGCCCAGTTTTTGCCAACATCGTGCTCGCGGACGAGATCAACCGGACGACGCCGAAAACGCAGGCCGCCCTGCTGGAGTGCATGGAGGAGCGGCAGGTCACTATTGAAGGAACGGGGCACCCACTGCCCTCGCCTTTCTTCGTGATCGCGACACAGAATAACATAGAGCTGTCGGGCACCTACGCGCTGCCGGAGGCCCAGCTAGACCGCTTCTCGGCACGAATCGCGATCGGATATCCGGACCGAGCCGCCGAGATGAAGGTCCTTCAAAATCAGCGCCATTCGCGCCCGGTGGACTCGATACCGGCCGTGGCCACCGCCGCCGAGATTCTGGAGATGCAGTCCTCTGTTCGCGATGTCCACGTCGACGAGAGCGTCCTCTCCTATATACTCGACCTGGTGGAGTTTACGCGAACCCTGCCCACAGTGTCGCTGGGCGCCAGCCCCCGCGGGTCGCTCAGCCTGCTCTATGCCAGCCAGGCGCGCGCGGCGGTTCAGGGGCGGACCCACGTGCGGCCGGACGACGTCAAGGCGCTCGCCCCTTCAGTCCTGGCGCACCGCATTATCGTGCGGCCAGAGCAGCGCGTTCGAGGCGTGACACCCGCCTCCTGCGTGCAGCAGGCGCTTCAGCACGTACCGGTGCCGGTTGGAGTAAACGGGTGAGAGGGTGAGTGGGTGATATAGCCCCAGGGTAGGCGCAACGCGCCAACCCTGGGCTATGAGACGGAATCCCCTCGGGGAGACACAGTAAAGCGGCATTGATTGACGCATCCGTTCCCCGAAGGGGATCCGCCCCCTAGCCTGGGGTTGCCGCGTCGCGGCTACCCCAGGAGAATTTGGGATAGAATAATATCAAGTGATTGGCGCATCCGTTCCCCGAAGGGGATCCGTCGGCGGGTGGTGGGGAGAGGTGGAGGGGTGAGGTCGGCGCATGCAGGTTTTTAAGTGGGTGACGTTGGGCGCGGGAATGATCTTTATCCTGATCGTCGCCGCCTACCTCAACGCCCAGCACCTCTACTACATGGCCGCGATCCTGCTGACGCTTCCGGCCGTCTCCTACGCACTGGGCTGGTACGCAATGCGCGGGCTTGTTTTCTCACGGGAGCTTCCCGAATGCGGATGGGCCGGAGAAGAGGGCGAGCTGGTATATGTGGCGCGGAACAGCACTTCGGTGCCTCGCTTTTTCCTTTCGATAAACGAGTCGCTGCCGTCCTGGATCGAGCCGATCGACGCCGAACCGCCGCTATTCAACGTCGCCGGGCGCGCGGGGCCGGATGAAAATGGCGTTACGCGCGTCATCCACCGGGTCCAGTTTCGCAAGCGCGGCGCGCATATGCTGGGCGAGTTCGAAGTGGTGGCGATCGACCCGCTCGGAGTGTTTGCGTTCACGGGTCGCGTCTCCTGCGCGGGCGAGATCATCGTCTATCCGCAGCCGGAGCCTCTAAACTCGTTCACGCTCTCGGGCGCGGACCGGTATGGCTGGCAGGAGTTCACGGCGGCCGCGCTGCGTGGGGCGAGCGTGGATCCCGACGGCGTACGCGAATATGCGCCGGGAGATCCCCTGCGCCACATCCATTGGCGGCAGACGGCGCGCACCGGCAGGCTGGCCGTAATCGAGTTCGAAGAGCCACAGACGGTCAATCTGGTGATCGTGCTCGATCTGGAGCAGGGCACGGACATTGGCGAGGGCGTGGAGACCACGCTGGAGAAAGGCGTGTCGCTCGCGGCCTCACTGGCTCAGCAGGCGATCCAGGCTGGCGCGAGCGTTCGGCTCGTGGCGCCGGGCGATGCGGCCGTGGGAGAGTCCGGTGCGGCCTCGTTTGGGGCGGCGGGCGTCTCCAATCGCGGGCAGGAGCACCTGCTCTCCGTGCTGGACGCCCTGGCGCGAGCGGAAGCCCGTTCCGCCGAACCGATTTCGCGCCTGGTCAACGAAGCCGTGGGGAACCTTCTGCCGGGAACCACGCTGGCCATTATTACCGCGCATGCCGACCCCGCGCTCGCGGATGCGATCGTACGGTACACGTCCGCGCAGACCCGCGTGGGCGTTATCTACGTGGACCCTGCCGCGTTCTCGCGAAAGGGCGCCCGTTCTTCGCCCGAAGGCGCCAACCGCTTTTTTGCCGAGATTCTGGCCGTGCATGCCCATCCTTTCCTTCTTCATCGGGCTGCGGGGGAAGAACCGACACCGGAGACAATACTCCATGGAGCATTTTGAAAAAATTGGCGATGCAGCGCGCGAAAACGCGGGCGCGCCGGCGCTCAAACGCATGGCCAGGGAGAGAAGCGAAGCCGCGTTAAGCCAGGCCGCCGCCGCCGCCGAGAACGCGCCCGCCGAAGTCAGTCCGTGGCTGTATGTGGCGGGGCTATGCGTAACCCTGTCCGGCCTCTACGCGGTTAACTACGGGCGTGAGGAGCCGTCCTTCGCGATGGCCACCTACCTCGTCGCTACGTTTGGCTACGTAGTCAGCTACGTCCTTCGCCGGTTTCGGGTGGAGTACGATTCGCTCAAGCTTCCGGCGCTGGTGCTTGTCGGGCTAGGGCTTTTCGCGTGGCTCAGCACGGGGCACTCCGGCGGAACCGGAGACGCTGAAAAGGTGCTGACGGACCGGTCCCACGCAATGCAGATACTGTGCGTCTGGGTGGCGCTGCTTCAGCCGTTCGCGGCGCTCACCGATATGGCCGTACTCTCCTCCTGCGTGCCGTGCATGAGCCTCATAGCGCTCGTCAGCACGACCAGCCCGGATTCCGAGGTGCAGTACTCATTCCTGGTGTTCGTCGCCGCGGCCACCTTCCTGATGGTGCATGAGAACTACCTCCGAACACGGTCCCTTTCGTCCATTTGCGGAGCCGCGCGAAGCGATCGGAAGCTGTTTGGCGGGCAGCTTCAGTTAGCGGTCGGGACGGTCGCCTGCGCCTTTCTGTTGGCGAACTTCGTCGCGATCCCGATGCACGCTTTTGGGCGGTCGCTTTCCCTCGCGAACGGGTGGGGTCAGACAAGCACTTATATCGCGGCCGCGGCAGCCGCCGCGGGCAAGACGCTGGGAAGCGACGACAAGACCCTGACCCTCGCGACCGGTCCCGTTGCAGAGAGCGATGCGGTGGTGATGCAGGTCCAGTCCGCGACTCCGATGAAGTGGCGCGGAAACACGTTCGATTACTACACGGGGCAGGCCTTCGAGAATCGACTGGGGGCGACGCACCATCTCGGCTCGGACGATGAAATTCTGGACATGAACGCGCTGAAGCGCTACCATCCCGTCGATGGACAGCAGAACAGCGGAGACGTGGCTCACTATCGGCTCCAGCGCAGCGCGACCGAACTGCCGCCCTCCTCCATGAAGGACTCGCAGGTCGTCGAGCAGACGGTCACGATGCTTTTCGGGGGAGTTACTCAGTGTTATGCGGGGGGCTTCCCGCAATCGATCGCCGCGCCGAAAGAGCCCCTGCTGCTCTACACGGACGCCGGAAGCGTGCTCGCCGAAATCCCGTTCCCGGCAAAGGCGCAGTACCATTTCACCTCCGTGGCCGCGTCCGAAGACCCGAACGTTCTGCGGGAGGCAAGCAGCGCGATAGAGGATGTGCCGGAGGCGATCGCATCCCACTACCTCCAGCGCAAATTGGCGAACGGCACGGAAAGCGAACCGCTTCGCCTCCTTGCGAAGGAGATCACGAGCGGGCTTACGAACAGCTACGACAAGGCCACCGCGATCTTCGATTACCTCGCCAAAAACTGTAAGTACAACCTCCAGGCGTCTGCCGCTCCCCCAGCGTCGGATCGCGTGGAGTACTTTGTCACGGTGAGCAAGCAGGGCTATTGCGATAGCTTTGCCGCCGCAATGACGATGCTCGCGCGCTACGCGGGCATACCGGCGCGCGTTGCCACCGGCTACCTCCCGGGCAAGCCCGACGATAAGGGCAGTCTTCTGGTGCGCCAGCGGGATAAGCACGCCTGGTCGGAGCTCTTCTTCGCCGGCGTGGGCTGGGTGCCGTTTGATGTAACGGAGGCGGCGGTCGATATTTCGGACCACAGCCAGCATAGTAAGACGCGGCGGGTGGACTTCGTGGCCTGGCTTCTTTCCAACGGCATACTTCCGCCGCTGCTCGTGGTGGCGCTGGCGCTTCTCATCGCCTATGTCGCCTGGACGGAGCTTGTGCCGAGGCTGCGGGGCGCGCGAACGGCGCAGGCCGCGGATGGAAGGCCCGCGACGAATCGTGCGGTGGTGCTGGCGTACCTGGATGCGTGCAGCGCGCTGGAGCGGCGCGGGCTGCGCCGAACGCGCTCGGATACCCCGGGCGAATTCCTTGCGCGAGTCCGACCGAACCTGGCGTCCACGGCGCCGCGGGCGGCGGAATCGCTCGCGCTTCTGACGGCCCAGCACGATCGCTTCCGCTATGGCGCCTCGGTCGCCTCCCCAGCCGAAGCGCAGGAGGCGCAGGCACAGTATGCCGCGCTCCGAACCGCGCTGGCTCGCGTCTCGCCGAAGGCGCTCGCCTCGCCGGAGGCCGCGCCGCAGGTGGCGTGAGAGTTGGGCAATCGGCAATCGGATGCGTGGGACTTTGAACCACGGAAAAAAGGGAATACACGGAAAAAATGGTTAGCGCGCAAAACCGTTCGGCTCGTATCGTGCGTAGGGGCAGATCTCGTGTCTGCCCCCTAATGGTAAGCCCAAGGCTTATGCGCAGCAACAAAAAATGCGATGTGGTGTGATTGGGGTTTTGGATAGTGGCGCGGTTGTCTAATGCGGGCTTCGTCGGAAGGGGTGGTTGATGGATATTGGAGCGTTTTCGGCGTCGGGGAGGTTCTGGCGGGGTAATCTGCATACGCACTCTACGCGCAGTGACGGGCATGTGACGCCGGAGGAGGCGTGCTCTTACTATCGCGGCGCGGGCTATGATTTTCTGGCGCTTACCGACCACTTCCTGGAGCGCTACGAGTATCCGATCGTGGACACGCGCGCCTGCCGAACTCCCGAATTCACCACGGTGCTTGGCGCGGAACTGCATTCGGGAACCACCGAGTTCGGGCAGATCTGGCATATCCTCGCTGTTGGGCTGCCGATCGACTTTGCGCCCAATCTGCCGGGCGAAACTGGGCCGGAGATCGCGGCGCGGGCGGTGGCGGCAGGCGCTTTTGTTGCCGCGGCGCATCCCGCATGGTACGGCGTGACGGAGGCGGACATTCGCTCGCTCGGCGAAATCCATGCTGTCGAGATCTATAACGGGACCGCGATCGACCATAACGACAAGGCGGATAGCTGGTATGTTCTGGACCTTCTGTTGAGGCGGGGGGCGCGGTACAGCGCCTGCGCCACGGACGATGCCCACTTCAACCCGGACCGCGAGGACAGGCAGCGGGGCTGGGTCCAGGTGAAGAGCGAGCGCCTCGACCCAGAGGCTTTGCTTGTGGCGCTGAAAGCCGGCGATTACTACAGCAGTAGCGGCCCACAGATTCACGACATCCAGGCGACTTCGGGAGATAAGGTCGTCGTCCGCTGCTCCGCCGCCGAGCGGATATTGCTCACCGGCCACGGCTCCATCTCCTCCTCGATCCATGGACAGGGTATCACCGAAGCCGAATTCAGCCTCAAATCGCTCGGCGATAGCCCCGTCTTCCGCATCACCGTCCGCGATTCCCACGGCGGCCGCGCCTGGTCGAACCCGATCTGGCGTTAGCTACCGTTTTGCAATCTGCTTTTCCATGGCTTCGCGACCCTTCGGCAATGTGCCGGAGGGTTTCGTGGTTTGCGCCATGTATGGTCGCCCGCGCTTGTCTAGCGAAATGCGCGAGTTACTTGCAAGTCAGAAATGGATCAATCCTTCAAACCCGTGAGCGCGACGCCCTGGATGATGTGCCGCTGGCAGACCAGAAAGAAGATGAGTACCGGCGCGGTGCAGAGAACGCTGGCGGCGAGCGTCAGGCCGTACTCGGTATAGTAGGAGGTCTGGAAGAGGGCGATGCCGACCGGGAGCGTGTACTTGTCCACCGAATCGAGGAAGACCAGCGGGCCGAGAAAGTCGTTCCAGGACCCGACGAAGGTGAAGATAGCCAGCGTCGCGAGGACGGGCCGCGAGAGCGGCAGGATGATCCTCCAGAAGATGCCGAACGGCGAGCAGCCATCCAGCGCGGCGGCCTCCTCCAGCTCTCGCGGGATGCCGAGAAAGAACTGGTGCAGCAGGAACACCCCGAAGGCGCCCGCGCCCGCCGGCACGATCAGCGCGAGGGGAGTATCCAGCCAGCCCAGGCGGTTCAGGATGAGATAGACCGGCACCAGCAGGATTTGCCCCGGGACCATCAGCGTGGCCACGATCAGGCCGAACACCCACTTTTTCCCCGGAAGGTTCAGCCGCGCCAGCCCATATGCCGCCAGCGAATCGACCGTCACCACCAGGAAGGCCACGCATGTCGAGATAAACACGCTGTTCACGAACCAGCGCGCGATAGGAATCTCCTCCGGATTGCCCAGGACCTCGCGAAAATTCCCCAGCGTTGGATGGCGCGGCACAAGCCCACTGTAGTGCAGTATCTCCGAATCCGGCTTTAGCGCGGTCAGCAGCAGAAACAGCAGCGGCAGCACAAAGACCAGCGCCCCCAGCGCCACCCCGATCTCCACCAGCGCCCGCCCAACCCCGCGCCTTTTCCCGCCGCCCGCCACGTCTACCACGTCAACGCCCTCCAAAGTAGGGTGGGGGCTTGTCCCCCGCCGCAGCCGTAGGGTGGGGGCTCGTCCCCCACCGCACTCGTCTCGTCCCCCGCCGCCCTCGTCTTGTCCTCCGCCGCACTTACCCCCTTCGCAACCACGTCCTCCACAATAATGAGCGCGTGAGGAGGTGAGAGGGTGATAGAGTGAAAAGCCACCCTCTCACCCTACTTCTCCCGCATCATCCTCGCCTGTATCCCCGAAAACATAACGATCAGCAGGAATAGCAGCCAGCTCATCGAGGCCGCAAAGCCCATCCGGTAGTTGTTGAACGCCGTCTCGTAGATGTACTGCACGAGCGAGCGCGTGGACAGCTCGGGGCCGCCGCGCGTGATCATAAACGTCTGCCCGAACACCTGAAACGCGCCGATCACGTTCATAATGACGACGAAAAAGAGGACTGGCCGCAGCAGCGGAAGGATGACGAACCGGAAGCGCTGCCAGGACGTCGCGCCGTCGAGCGAGGCCGCTTCCAGGTACTGCGGCCCGATGTTCTGAAGCCCGGCCAGCAGCACCACCATCGGGCCGCCCACCGTCCACCAGAGCGTCATAAGCACGATCGAGGGCATGGCCCAGGCCTTATCGGTCAGCCAGCCCACCTTATGGAGGCCCAGGCTCAGCAGCAGCGCGTTGAAGACACCGAACTCGCTGTTGAAGAACCAGCGCCAGAGAATGCCGGCCACGCTGATCGTCACCATCGTCGGAATGAAGAAAGCCGCGCGGTACATCGCCTGCCGTTTCGGGCCGACGTTGTGCAGCCCGACCGCGATCAGCAGCGCCAGCCCGACCGTCAGCGGCGTCGCCATCATGACGAACCGCGCGCTCGCCCAGAGCGCCTTCCAGAAGTTCTCGGTCGCAAACGCCTCCCGGAAGTTCCCCAGCCCGACGAAAACCGGCGGTACGCGTGAAAGCAGTTCCCAGCGGAAGAAGCTGATGCCCAGGCCATAAACCAGCGGCACGACGAGGAACAGCCCGAAGAGCGCGAGATACGGCGCCAGGAACAGATACCCGGAATAGCGCTGCCAGCCGCGTGCTCTCATCGCTCCGCACCGGTGGAGAGGAGGTCCTCGCGCAAAGTCGCAAAGTCGCAAATAGAAACAGATCGCGGGAACGCGGCGGTGCGAGCAGGAAGAGGAACCGAGGGCATAACCGCTAACTTAGCCGACCGAGGAGTCCGTGAGATTGAAATCCTCGGCTCTCGAAGACAAAATCGCCCAAGGGCACCCGGCCTTCGCGGGCTCGATATGAAGTCCGCGAAGGCGGACATTTTGATTTCACCAGGCGAGGAATTTATTCCCACGCGGCCAGCTATGTTAGCCTGGGGTGAGGTCGCATTCGCAGCACGGAATATCCGATTATAAGCCTGCCTGCTCATCGTGCCTTATCCCTGTCGGCGAATGCGACTGCTGCATGGCTCGGCCGCTCCAGCCGCGATATCGCCTGGCCGTTCTGCTTCTGGCGCCGGATGATCTCGTTGATGTTCCTGGCGGTCGAATCCAGGGCCTGCTGGGGTGTGGCGCTGGCGCGAAGGGCCTTTTCGATCGCGTTGTTGAACTCGGTCTGGAACTCGAAAATGTAGGGCAGGCGCGGCAGGTAGACGGCATAGGGGATCTCTCGCGCGAACTGCGACTGGACCTCCATTCCGGCGAATCGCGGCGTTTCGCGCAGGCTCTTCCGCACCGGGACCTGCCCGCCCTGCGCCCAGTCTAGGCTGTTGTTGGAGAGAAAGGTGGTAAACCGCCACGCCGCATCCAGATCGGCCCCCTGAAGGTCGGCGCGGAGGCAGACGTTGTGCGATCCGGCCCAGACGGCGCGCCGCTTGCCGAGCAGAGGCGTAGGCGCGCCGCCGAAGTCGAGGTCCTTCTGCTTCTGGAGGTCGGCGAGCATATAGATGCCCTCGAATGCGATCGCCGCCGTGCCCTGCCGGAATCCGATCCAGGCGTCGAAATTCTCCGGCGGCGGCGCGCAGCGCTCCTTCCGGATGATATCGACGCACAACTGCAGCGCCTCGACGTTCTTTGGAT
>JAYTEU010000571.1:0-3021 GCA_043734985.1 Chthonomonadaceae bacterium | reverse complement strand
AAGGAGGCGTTCATCTATCATGCCTAGCCCTCGGGAACGACAAGAGCAGTGGGAGCGCGAGTCCCTTGCGCCATGGGGAGCAAAATCCGCCCAGTCCAGGGGACGCGACCGCGCGGAGCCGCTGGACCCGATCCGCACGGCGTTCCAGCGGGACCGCGACCGAATACTGCATTCCAAGGCTTTTCGCCGCCTGAAACACAAGACCCAGGTCTTCATCGATCCGGAAGAGGACCATTTCCGGACCCGCCTTACGCATACTCTCGAAGTCACCCAGATCGCCAGGACGATCGCCAGGGCCTTGCGCCTGAACGAAGACCTTACCGAAGCGATAGCGCTCGCCCACGACCTCGGCCATCCGCCCTTCGGCCACGCCGGTGAAGAGGCGCTCGATGCCGCTATCCGCGAATTCGTCCCGGATGCCGCGTTCCGTCACGACGTGCAGAGCCTTCGGGTGGTGGATCTCCTGGAGTACGGCACGGGAGAGCTTTTTCCGGACGATATCGCCTATTCCGAGCCGCCGCATCCGGGACTAAACCTGACATGGGAGGTACGGGACGGCATTGCCCGCCATAGCAAGGGCCGCAAAGACCTGACCGACACCTCCACGGAATTGGCCGCCACGCTGGAAGGCAAGGTAGTGCGAATTGCCGACCGAGTAGCCTATATCAACCATGACATCGACGACGCGTTTCGCGCGGGGGTTCTCCGGCGCTCAGACCTCCCGGCGGCGCAGATGGCATCGCTCGGCCACACGCATTCTGAGCGTATCGCCACCATGGTGCAGGATATCGTCGAGTACAGCGAAGGACGCCAAACCGTTGAGATGTCGCCGCCCATCGCGGCCGCCACCGATGAACTCAAGGAGTTTCTGTTCGAACGCGTGTACTGGAATGCGTCGACGGGGAACCAGGATCTTCGCAAATCGCAGCATGTGATCCGGGCGCTCTTCCGCCACTACATGGAGCAGCCGGAGCAGATGAACGGGCAGACGGGACTGCGGGATTTGGACGTACCGACTCGCGCGCAAAAGGTCTGCGACTTCATCGCCGGCATGACGGATCGATACGCAGTGGCTTGCTTCGACCGACACTTCGTGCCCAAGGGAGTGCGGGGAATAACCAACATTTAAGCGGAATACGCCCCTAAACAATGTGTGGTATAATTTGTTTGTGGAATTGGAAACGTTCTCCGGCGCTTCTATTATCCGCGGGACGCCAACACAATTCCGTGGCGTAGCCGGCAGCGCACACGCTTTCGAGTACTGGAGTGATGTGCCGCGGCACGGAGGTTTACGACGGGATGAAGACCAGTCTGAAGTGTCACTGCGGGCAGCGGGTACTGCGGCGCGATGTGATGCAGCAGGGGTACTACATGCGCCAGTATGGCCCAAGTTACGTCTACATCAAGTATCGCTGTTCACGCTGCAAGAAACTGGGCGAGCATTTTGTTAAACAAGAAGAGTGGGAAGACAGCGTACTGACCGATCAGCCCACGGAATTGACCTCCACCGAGAGAACTCGCGTTACCGAGATGGGCTCGATCACACTGGACGAAATGCGCGATTTCCATCGTGCGCTCGACCAATTGAGTACATTGCCGGACTTCTCCGAAAAGTCGAAAGAATAGCACCCCTCACGCAAATTGCTCCGGACCGCTCCGGTCGGCATCGAGGAAAACAATAATCATATCCCTAACTTGGCAGGATAGTGTCAGAAGCGACGCCCAATGGGGTGTCGCTTTTGTCTTCCATGGACCCTATTCGCGAACCGAGCGGCGGGGGCGAGCGCCAACCCTACAGGAGTGAACCGAGCGGCGGGGGACGAGTCCACACCCTACTGGAAAGGCGGTAACCAATGAAGCTATACTTTCTGAGGCACGGCAGCGCTGAAGATCGGCGCGTGGGTTTGCGCGATTTTGACCGTCAGCTCACTCCGGAGGGCATTGCCGAGATGAAACAGGTGGCGCAGGGCCTGTATCGGCTGATCGAAGAGGTGGACGTGGTCATCACCAGTCCGCTTCCGAGGGCGGCGGAAACCGCCGGGATCGCGGAGACCGCGCTGCGCGTGAATGCCGGCCCAACGATCGTCTCCGAGAAATTGGCGGCCGGAGCGTTCGGGCTGACCGAGCTTCAGCAGCTTGTCGGTGACTATCCATCGGACTACCGCGTGCTGCTGGTGGGTCACGAGCCGGATTTCAGCGAAGTGGTGGGAGAACTTACCGGCGCGAACATCGAAATGAAGAAGGCGGGACTGGCATTGGTGGAGGTGGGCCACGTGCAGCGAGCCGGCGGCGTTCTGCGCTGGCTGCTGACTCCGCGCCATATGCTGCTAGGCACGAAGCAAGAGTAACTGTTTGTTGTAACCACGAGAAAAAGTGCAAAGGGTTACAATCCGGCGCGAACCAAATCGTGGACGCGAACCATGCCGACGCAGCGACGCTCGGCATCCACGACCGGGGCGACGGAAATCGGCCGGGGGCGATCCTCCATGCGGCGCAGCGCCTCAAACGCCAATTGATCGGGGTGAAGCACTATCGCGGGATTGATATTCATGACGTCCACGGCGCGCCGCTCCAGCGCCGCCGAGCCGAACCGCTCCAGCGCCTTTCGCAGATCGTGGTCCGTTATCAGGCCCACCATCCTGCCGTCTTGATCCGCCACGCAGGTCGCTCCCAGGCACTTTTCCGTGATCTCGCGAAGAACGTCGTTCAGCGGCATATCGGGTCCGACGATCGGAATGTCGTTCTCGCCGGATCGCATCACATCCTGCACGCGCAAAGTCAGCCTTCGCCCGAGCCTGCCGCCCGGATGGTTCAGGGCGTAATCCTCCTCACGGAATCCCCGCAGCTTCTGAAGCGTCATGGCAAGCGCGTCGCCGATCGCCAGCGCGACGATGACGCTGGTAGTCGGGGCGAGATTTAGGGGACACGCCTCGCGCTCTACCGTTGCGTCCAGGACGACCGTCGCCTTTTGCGCCAGCGTCGAGCGATCGTTGCCGACAATGGCGATGATGGCGACGTTCC
>JAYTEU010000570.1:0-7518 GCA_043734985.1 Chthonomonadaceae bacterium | reverse complement strand
AGCCTGTCCCCGGTGATCGTAGTGGCCAGGCTGTCCGCTCCGCCTCGGGCATTGGCGGTCCATTGGCCGTAGAACGCGGCCACCGCCTGACGCGCCTCGCGATCGAACTCTCCGCGCAGCCGCATGGCTTCCCGGCGCGTCTCTGCTTCCGCATTCTCCCGGGCTTCCTGCGCGGTGCGCTCCCTCTCCCGCTGCTCGTCCATCTCGTCCGTGAGGGAGCGGAGACTTAGCGCCGCGCGGTCCAATCGCGCGCGGCGGATGCGGGGCACCTCCGGCGAGCCGAGGCCGAGCAGCAGACTGCGAAGCTCCGAGCGTCCGAAGTCGTTCTCGCTGTCCCCGAAGAGGCCCAGGCCGGAGACCGGCGCGATCAGCGGAGGCGCATCCGGCGTAAATCCCAGATCGGGCGCATGGTGGAGCACTTTGTCCTGAATCCAGGGCGCCTTACGAGCCAGAAACGCGGTCCAGGCCGCATGCGTGTTTTCCGCCAGGAACGCGTTGAGAACGAAGACCACGCCTGTCGGGCCGCGCTCCGCGATGTATCCGGCCAGAAAGACCATCTCGACCTCGGAGAGCGGCTGCTTTGAGGACAGCACCCAGACCAGCACATCGGCCTGACGCGCGGCGCGCAAGGCGCAGGCGTTCATCTCCTCCGTGTCGTTGATGCCCGGCGAATCGATCCAGCGCGCCTCGGGCGGGATACCGCAGCCGGACAGCGTGATCTCTAGTTGTTCGACCCGGTGAACCTCGGCACGTCGCTCGCCCGCCTCTCCGATGAGCGAAATCTCCCGCTGAATGGCCTCCAGAGTACACGGAATTGCGCGACGCTCCGATCCCACGCATACCTCCACGGCGTCCACATCGCCGGAGCGCAGACTGCAGATCGCGCCTGTCTCCGGAAGGTCGGCAGCCGGGAGCACGCGCCGTCCGAGCGCGGCATTCAGCAGCGTGGACTTGCCGGTCTTGAAGTGCCCGCCGAAGGCGACCGTCGAGAACTTCGCCTGGTGAACCTCCAGCAGAGGCGCAAGCCCCCCGTGCAAAGTTGCGTCGCGCCGCCGGGATTCCGCGGTCAGCGCCGCCAGATCCCGGAGCCACGCGGCGTATTCGGCTTCGGGAACCGGTTCCTTTTGGAGCAGGATGTCCAGGTCCCAGGCCATCCGCATGTCGATCGGCGGCAGGTCGTAATCCGGCGCCCGAAACGGCTGGATATGCCCCGTCAGGTCGTACTCCGCCACTCCCCCAATGTTGGCGGGAACGGCGGAGCGCGGCCCAAGTCCATCCAGGTCAAACAGTGGGGCGGTCACGGTAAAAATCTCCGGGGGCAGTCGGCAGTCGGCGGTCGGCAGTCGGGGGATGCATCCTTGACCACTGCCTACTGCCTACTGCCTACCCCCCTCACGCCGCCTGCTGGGCCTTGACGGTGATCTCCTTCAGAGCCTGCCGGATGGCGGTGACCTTCCGTCCGAGATCGTCCAGCGTGGCGAGAGCCTGCGACTTCTCAGCCTGGCTGCGCTTATTGAGCTCCGACATTTTGTGGATGTTGCGCTCTTCATCCTCGATTACTGCCAGTATCGAGGTCATGGTTTCCTGCTCTACCTGGCCGAACACGTTGCCGAGCTGCTGGTCGATCATATTGCCGGCATCCTGAGGCGCGCTTGCGAGGCCGGGCAGGACGGTATCCAGCACCTTCTTCTTAACGCGATCCTCCAGTCCCTGCGAGCCGACCACCAGGCTGGCCACAAGTCCGGCAGCTAGCGCGACAGGCCAGAACGCCGCCAGTCCGATCATGGTGAGAAGGAGGCCGCCCGCGATCTGGACGCCGAGGGCGGTCGCAGCCGTCTTCCAGCCGCCGACGCCGGTTGCGAGGCTCAGGTCACCGACGAAGAAGCCGGCCACGCCGTAGAGGATTCGCTGCTCCATGCTGACGATGCTTGTGGGCGCGTTCGCCTGGACATTCCAGCCGGTCAGCTCGAAATGGGCCTGGCCGAAAGCGCGGTCGATCGCGGCGATCTCGCTCTTCACGTCGTCCATCATCCGTTCGATGATGCCGCTCAATATGGTCGCCGCGCCGCCGCCCGGGTTACCCCACGCCGTTACGCGCTCGTTGATAATCTCCGAGCAGACGTTTAGAGCCTCCTCGCACAGCTTCTTCTGCTGGAAGCTGGCGGTGAACTTGGCGTTCGGGTTCTGCATCATCGGCAGCGGCCGCCTCGCAAGCTCGGCGGGCAGGTCGCTTCGAAGCTGAGCGACCATCTGCTCGAAGCTGGCCTGCAGATCGCGCTCGGCCTCTTTCTTATAGCGCGCGAAGATTAGAGGCAGCTTGTCGCGGCGGCCGCGGATCTGCTCGAACTGCGGCTGGATGGCCTCGTAGGCCTGTGCCAGCTTCTGGCCGTCCGCCTCAATGGCCGCGCGGCGCTGTGAGAGCTGCTGCTCGATGGCGGTGGCCTCTACGTCGGCTGTGCGAATGAACTTCTGCATATGCGTGTAGTGGCGGTCCTTGAGTAGGAAGTCACCAAGGCGCTGCTCGAACAGGGCAAGACCCGATTCGGAGACCAGGTCGGTATTGTCGCCCAGCTTACCCGTCAGGGCCTTGAGGCCATCGACGAAGAAGATATCCTTGCCGCCGAAGTCCTGGCCGGCGTACTCCTGGCCGCCCTGATCGTAGGCGACGAGGCGGTTCCAGGCGAACGCCTTGAAGCGGTCGTCGACCTTTCGGCCGTTCCACATGTTGATGAGCGTGAAGATGCGCGTTCCGGTGGTCGCCAGAACGTTCGAAACGAATTCGCGCTCCCCCTGGCCCGCGCAGACATCGGAGCGATAGATTACGATCGCCGCGTCGCACTGGTCCACCGCCTGTCGCGTGACCTCGGTGCGCTGAGGCACATCGTCCAGGCCGGGCGAATCCATCATGGTGACGCCGGACTTGCACAGCTCCGCCGGAAAGCCGACATCGAAGCCGCTAATATCCTTGAAGACCTTTTCGTTCTCTTCCTCGTTGCCCCGGACGGAGGACTCGCGCAGGTACTTTGTCAGCGACCAGTCTTCGCTCTTGCCGTCGAAGCGCCATGCGCGAACGTACGGCTTCTCCGCGTACCGGATGCTGGTGAGCGTTGCGGTGCAGGGAAGGTCGTCCACCGGCATCGGGCCCGAATCGCCGTCCATCTCGACGACCGGAACCGTGGGCTTGCCCAGCAGGGCGTTCATCACGGTGGACTTGCCGTTCTTGAAACGGCCGATGACGATGAGGTTGAAGTTCTCAGATTTCAGCCTCTCGCCTGTCTTCTTAATGCGCGCGGAGGTCTCCTTCATATCCAGGCTGGTCGCAATCGCGGCAAGGTTATCCATGGCGCCGCCGGCCTGCCTGACCATCTGTTCGCGCGCCTGTTCGAGCATGTCTTTCAGAGCCATTGTTCTGGTGTTCTCCGGTTAGGTAATAGGGCTAGGCAGTCGGCAATCGGCATTTGGCAGTCGAAAAATGCGTGCTTTAAGCCGGGTGCTGGGCGCCTGTTTCGTTGGTGTATGCGAGCGGGTTTTCAGCCGCGTGTAGAGTAAGGGTAAGAATGCGTTGACGAATAGCTTCGATCGACCGGCGGTCGGGATCCTCGGGTTGAGTGGCGGCTCCCGCATTGCGGAGCGCTTGCAGGGCGCCGTCCAGCGTCTGCTCCAGCGCAAGGAACCGCTCGCCGAGCATGGTCCGGACCGGTTTCAGGTTATCGCGGACGTGCTGCTGAACCGCCTGTGTTGTTTCGCGAAAGGTCGCGCGGATCTCGGTGCGCGCGAATTCATCACAGTGGTGGGCGGCATCGTCGTTGTATTTTATGGCCTGGCCTACCAGGGTCACGCCGGCGGCGGCCAGGCCGATCGGCCCTAGGCCCAGCATGTAGACGCCCTGCCCGATGGCCGCGACGGCGATCATCCCGCAGATGGTGACCGCGGATTTCCTGCGCCGGCCGGCTCGGAACTCTTCCGAAATTGGGGGCGCCTCGCCAATCGCTCGCCCCCCTGGCCCCGAAATCTGGGGGGATTGCGAAAGGTTTTCCATCAGTGCATCCGGATAGTCTCCGGCGCCGCCCATGCTCTGCACGGTTGCATTTACGATCGCCCAATCCGGGCCGTGCAGGATAGAATCCGTATCGGACTGCAGCTCGCCGCTCCGGACTGCCAGTATGTTTTCAGCATTCTCCTTCCACGCGTTTGCCGCCGCGGAGATGTATTCCGTGACGAGCGATGTCAGCCGCGCCTCGTCGCGGCCGGGATCGAAATGCGGCAGGCGCGGCGCCAGGTAGGCATGCACGCCGTCCAGCAGATCCTGTTCGAGCGTCTGAAGCGACGCGGTAAGCTGCCGCTCGATCGAAGGCGCCTCCGCATCGATTCGCGCAAAGAGCCGCCGGCGCACCTCCGACAGGTCGTTCAGGGCGGCGTAGAGACGCGCCGGAGAGAGCGCCGGCCTATCGGTATCCGGCGCCTTCGGCCGGTCGATCTCATAATCGGCCAGCTCAAGGATCTGGAGCGCCTGCTGTAGTGCGAGCGCGTCGCCATGACCGGCCGGTCCACGAAGCCACGCCGCAAGCGCGGCCCTATCTCTTTCGATACGCTCCGCAAGAAAATCCTTCGGCGAACTGTCGCTCCATAAATAGCACGCGGACTCCAATAGTTCCTGCCCGTGCCATTCGTCTTTTGGCTCCGGGACGAGCAGGCGAAACGCCCCGCGCTCCACCAGCTCGAGATCTTCCGGGGATTCCAGGCTCTCCGCGCCGCGAAGCACGAGGGCATAAGAGCCGTCCGGCCTGCTGAAACATATCCGCTGGACGACATCCACGGCGTCCGCGGTCATCAGTTTGCCGCACTCGAACACCACGACCAGGCGCTCGGCGTCCCCGCCTGGCCGAGGATCGGCGGCCAGCGCCTCCGTGCCCGTCTTCGTTATCCCAAGGGCGGGCGCGGTCTCCGCAATCCAGCGGGGCAGTCCTCCAACGTCGATGTCCGGCGGCATCGCCAGGAGCAAGCTGTTTTCGGGGCTGCCGGCAAGAGCGGCGTCGGCGGCCTCGACCACGCGGTTCCAAGCGCGCGCCTGCGCCAGCGTTCGCGTCTCCAGGAGGGCCCGGGTCAATTCTTCATTCATTCCGATCTCCTTCGAACGATCTCCGTTACGACCAGCCAGCCGCCCGCGTCCAGCCAGGCGCGCTGCATCGTGGGCGCGTCTATAAGCGCCCGCGCCTGCTTCGCGACGCCGTCGTTGAGATACCAGCCCAGGATGTCGCCGTTAAGCGGGTCCCGCGCCACCGCGAGCGCCACCACCACTGAATTGGCATCGCCGGCGCCGAAGTGCGTGGGTGAGTTCCACAGTTCGCCCTGGTTGACGGCGACCAGCACGCCGTTCCCGGACTCGAGGTAGTGCGCCAAATCCTCCGATGACTGCGCGCGCTCCACGTGAGCGGGGACATCGAAATCCGCTAGGGTCTGCGCGAGGCTCTCCAGCGCCGCAGATCCGAATGGCGACGGGTCCCGGTCTGTCTGCGGACCGTCCGGCTCCGAGTATTCCCGCAGTTCCCGAGCGTTGAAATCCGGCACGAACTCCCGAATGATTTGAGCGCATCCAAGAAAGCTGCCGGATTCTTCGTGATCGACTGCGGAATCGCTTACCGCGCTGAAAAACCAGGGAGCCAGGTCGGAATCGCCTGTGACCACGACCTCTCGGCCGTCCGGAAGCAGGTCCATCCGGGCCGCAATCTCCGTCTCCACGGAAAGCGACCGAAACTCCGGTAATTGTGGCGCGCTGCCTTCGATAGAAATCATAGCCCAATAACCCCAGTCAGATCATCGACACGATCATGACCCCTGGATTTCACGCGGCATTACAGGCGTGGGGAAAATAGTTCCGGAATTATGGGAGGGTGAGGCGGCGGATCACTTTGCCGCAGGCCGCGCGGAGGGCGGTCATCCAGCCGGGTTTGCGATAGCGCATGTTGGTCTCCAGCACGCAATGGCGGAATGCCGCGGCTTCGTCGGAAGTGAGCGGATCGTCTTTGGAACCGCGCGCCGCTGCAAACGCCGTGGCGATGGCCTCTTTCCCGCCGAGAAGGTCGGCGCGGTGCAGGAAGAGGAACACGCGTAGTTTGGGAATCGCGCGGCAGTGGGTGACTGCGCAGGCGCCGCCGTCCAGGCAGAGGAGGGAGCCGATCTGTTCCCAACTGCAATCGGGCAGTGAGATGCGGGCGGCAAGGACGGAGGCTTCGGCTTCGGAAAGCTCGCCCGCGGCTACGGCGGCGGAGGCGGCGCGGGTTAGCCAGTGATCATCGGCGGGCGGGGCGGGCGGCGATACGCTCGGCAGCATTCCAGGAGTCTCTTCCGCCACGACGTCCAGGGAGGTTTCAGCCCGCGCGCGCTCCGACTTTCGCCCCATGACGCGGGCGGTCTCGCGCCGGGCGATGGCGATGGCCCAGCTTACAAAGGCGCAGTCGCCTCGAAAGGAGGAATAGCCTCGCCAGGCACGAACGGCTGCCTGCTGAAAGATGTCCTCGCCGTCGTCAGGGTTTCCGGCCGCGCGATAGCAGAAGAGCTGTACCTGCCGGCGCGCGGCCCGCCAATTTGTCTCGAAGTCGCAAACCATTCGCTGGTTCCTTGCGCGATAGCTGAGAATAGGGGCGTGTGTAGAAGGGCCGCCGAAGAAGCGATCTCACTCACTCGGTATGCCGCCGCAATTATCACTTGGCAGGCGGGGGCGGCAGGCCGCCCCGAAGCATCTTCGCCTGTCCTTCCACCTCCGCAGATTTCGCGGAGTCTCCCAATACCGTGTAGATCAGCGCCAGCTCGTGGCAGGCATCCGCCTCGTCCGCTGCGTTCCGCGCCTGATGGAATTTCTCCTGCGCCTTTATGCAGGCATCGCGCGCGGCCGGCCAGTCCTTCTTCTTTGCGGCTGCTACCGTCCGATCGTAGAGGAGCGATCCCTCCACATCGATCATCCGCTTTAGCCGCTCCGATTTGCCGAGCTACCGATCGAGCCGCGCGGCGCGAAGGTACGGCTCCGTCGCCTTGTCCGGCTGGTTTGTCATGATGTACTAGAAGAACAGGTTAATCGAGCGAGCGGCTATTCGATCCCACAATCAAATCAAACCATCTCGGCGTTGACAAAGTTCCTACCCTGTGATAGAATAAGTTGGTTTTCGCGTACGCCGACTGGTTCGCTAAATTTGCGGCGAAGTGAGCGATTATTGCCGGGTAGTGCAGTGGTAGCACGGCTGTCTCTGGAACAGTAGGTCGAAGGTTCGAATCCTTCCCCGGCAGTTACTCTGAGAAGATGATGTTCTTTCCTAACTATTGTAATTTGTTGTACTTCTAATAATTTACAGCAACTTACAAGTGAAGAGCACAGTCTTTGACAGATTTTACCTCCATAAGTTGAAATAAAGCGCTCAAAGGCTTTATCCTCCATTTCAGGGCTACCTGTGCCATTAAAATGTTAATGTAGTGTCAGGTCCAGCTTAAGCCGCCTGCAGTGTGGGCAGAGCGCAATGCAATTCC
>JAYTEU010000569.1:0-5106 GCA_043734985.1 Chthonomonadaceae bacterium | reverse complement strand
GATACCCCTCCTTCATGCGCACACGCGCCTGGCAGGACAAGTCGCTGAATACCGCGCTGGCCTCCTGGACGGAGATGCGGCACGACACTATTCTCTACGGACAGCAGAGCGCGACCGAATCCGGCGATGGCGAAGAGCCGCCCTTCGTGCCGGGCTACGTAGAGCCGAACGTGGTCTTCTTCGATCGGCTGCTGGCGCTGACCCGGCAATCGCGAGACGAATTGTCTCGACGCAACCTGCTCCCCAAGCTGGTGGCGGAGCGATACCGGGACTACCTTGATATGCTGGGATTCCTGCGCGGCGTGGCGGCGCGGGAGCTGCAAAACGGAAAGCTGACGCGAAAGGAGCACGAACGCATACGGCACATCGAAGGAGAACTGGAGAACCTCACCGAGGCCATGCTTAAAGCGGCAGGCAACTACGTGTCCCTGAGCCAGGACGATCTGGATATGGCGCTGGTCGCGGATGTTCACACAGGGAACGGCAGCGCGCTGTCTGAGGGCGTCGGGCACTCCATCGCAATTGTGGCGGTGGTCCCGATTGAAGGCAAGCTCTACCTCGCTCGCGGCGCCGCCTTTAGCTACTACGAGTTCAAAGTCCCAATCTCCGGCCGCATGACGGACCAGGCCTGGAAGCTGCAGTTATCAGAAAAGCGCGCTCCACCGCTGCCTGCCTGGACTAACTCCTATATAACCTCCCCAGCGCCAAAGCAGTTGGACGAATAGCGGCGCAATGTTCCATTTCACCTTCACGCGTCGCGAAGGTCCGGCGAATCGACATCCAGCCGCCATTCAATGTTCGCGCGACGTTCGCCCCTTGTCGACGTTCAGGGAAACGTATCGGCGGCGCCGAAAGCACAGAGTGAGCGGCTATTGCTCACGCCTGCTTCCGACGTTGTGGATATCGCTTGCACTCTTCTCGCATTCACAGCCTGCCAATGGGCAGTCCCGCCCGGTCACCCTTAACGCGGTCGGAGATATTCTATTCGCACGAGGAATAGAGCGTAAGATCGCCGCTTATGGCGAGGATTATCCGTTTCGATCGATCGCACCCCTGCTCCGAAACGCCGACGTGGTAATCGGCAACCTGGAAACCGCCTTATCCGACCGCACCTTTGTCACCAATCAGCAGTATCGGTTCCGCGCATCCCCTGAGCGCGCCAGACTACTGCGTCCTGCCGGTCTTACCACATTGAACCTCGCTAACAATCACTCGCTGGATTGTGGCCCGCTTGGGCTGCGAGACACCATGCTGGCCCTGACGAAAGAAGGGATCAAAATATGTGGCGTGGGGTCGAAGGGCAGCGCCATTGAATACGGCAAATCCGGCGGAGTCAAAACGGCATTCCTGGCATTTAGCGATTTTCCACCCGTTGTTCCGGACGACTCCGGCTTCTCAATACAATATGCGACCGATGCCGCCGTCGATCGGGAAGTACACGAGGCTCGGCGGAGCGCGGACTTCGTCGTCGTCTCCTTTCATTGGGGACAGGAGCAATCCTCCATACCAACACCACGGCAGAAACGTCTGGCGCGGATAGCGGCGAGCGCCGGGGCGGACCTCATTTTGGGGCACCATCCGCACGTACTCCAGGGGTTCGAGATATTGCGAACGGTCGGGCGGAACACCCTTGTCGCCTACTCCCTTGGCAACTTCCTCTTCGATGGACATAAGGAGGCCGAGAAGCATAGCCTCATCCTGCGCTGCGCCTTCGACCGGACCGGCCTGCTCGCCGCGGAGATTCTGCCCGTGCGAATCGAACACAGCGCCCCTCGGGCAGCCACTGGACCGGAGCGGTCGACGATCTTAAGCCGATTGACAGCGCTGTCGAAGCAGTTAGGCTGCGGCATTGAAGAGGCAAGAGTGACACTTCGACCACCCTCGAAATTGTTTCAAATGCCGGTAGACTGACCGCTATTTGAAACAAGGATGGGAACAGTAACACGGCATGTCTTCTTCCAAACGGATCGTACTGACCACTTTCGGGTCTCTGGGCGACCTTCATCCGTATATGGCGCTAGCCCTCGGACTGCGTGAACGCGGCCATCGACCCGTGATCGCCACGACGAGCTACTACCGGGAGAAGATCGAGGCGGAGGGGATCGAATTCGCGCGCGTCCGCCCGGACTTTGCGGATAAGAGCAAGGTAAAGCAACTCGTACGGGAAGTGCTGGAGATGAACGGCGGCCCGGAGACAGTCATTCGACGCGTGGTGCTGCCGCACCTGAGCGACAGCTACGCCGACCTCACTCGTGCCGTAGCGGGCGCAGACCTGTTGATCTCACATACGCTCACTTATGCCGCTCCGATCGTTGCCGAAAAACTGGGATTGAAGTGGGCGTCTTCCGCGCTCCAGCCGACTGTTTTGTTCTCCCTCCAAGACGAGATAGAGTGGGCGCCCGCCCCATGGTTATCGACAGTACGGCATATCGCGCCGCCGCTCTATCGCGCGCTGATTAGCCTACTGATACACTCCACGGATTCATGGGTCGAGCCGATCCGGGAGCTGCGCAAGCGTGAAGGGATGAGCGCGTCAAAAGAGAATCCGATCTTTCTAGGTCAGCACTCGCCGCATCTTGTTCTCGCGCTCTTCTCGCGCGCCCTCTGCTCCCCGATGCCGGATTGGCCACCGAAAACGATTGTGACCGGCTTTCCGTTCTACGATAGGAACGGCGGGCCGCCAATTCAGCCGGAGATAGAAGCGTTTCTTGCAGCCGGTCCGCCGCCCGTGGTCTTCACGCTAGGCTCGTCCGCCGTTATGGATGCCGGCCAATTCTATCATGACAGCGCTGCCGCCGCACGCAAGCTTGGTGTGCGCGCGCTACTGCTCATCGGTGACGAACCTGAAAATCGCCAGGCGGACCTGCCGCCGGAGATAGCAGCCTTCGCCTACACGCCCTATTCCGAAGTGTTTCCTCGCTGCGCCGCCATCGTCCACCAGGGAGGAGTGGGAACTACCGGCCAGGCGATGCGGGCAGGCAGGCCGATGCTTGTAATGCCGTACGGTCAGGATCAGCCGGACAATGCGGCGCGCATGGTGCGCCTTGGAGTAGGCAGGACCATCAAGCGTGTCCGGTACACGGCGGTCACAGCCGCTGCCGAACTCGCGCCGCTCCTGAATGAGCCGACCTATGCCGCGAAAGCGCTCGAAGTCGGTAAGATCGTTCAGTCGGAGGACGGAGTTACCGCCGCCTGCAATGCGATCGAAGACCTGATGCGTTCCTCCAATTGACTTCACGGCTACGCCGAAGTATAATCCGCCCAACGAACCGAAGGGATCTCAACATGAATCCGACCTTGAACCAGTGGCTGGAAGAACAGATAGCCACCTTAAAAACGCAGAACCTCTACAAACCGCTTGTAGTCATGGACACGCCCTCGTCGGCGCGTATCACCGTCAACGGCAGGCCGAACGTAATCAATCTCTCCAGCAACAACTACCTCGGACTGGCAAACCATCCCAAAGTGAAGGAGGCGGCGATCGCCGCCGTCGAAGAGTGGGGCGCAGGAGCCGGAGCCGTACGGCCCATAATCGGCACGATGCGCGTTCACATCGAGCTGGAGAGACGGCTCGCGGCATTCAAACACGTCGATGCTACGCTCGTGTTCCAGAGCGGATTCACGGCGAACTCCGGCGTCATCCCGACGATAACGGACGGCGACGACGCCATCATCACCGACGAGTTGAACCACGCGAGTATTATCGACGGAGTGCGGCTTTCCAAGGCGGCGCGGAAGATCTACAAGCACTGCGACATGGTGAGCCTGGAGCAGGCGCTTCAGGAATCCTCCGGCGCGAAAAAGCGTCTCATCATCACGGATGGCGTCTTCAGCATGGACGGAGACATCGCCCCGCTGCCGGATATCGTCGCCCTGGCGGAGCGCTACGATGCCGCCGTGATGGTGGATGACGCGCACGGCTCAGGAGTGCTGGGAGGCGGCCGCGGCACCGCATACCACTTCGGTGTACATGATAGGATCGACGTACAGCTTGGAACGCTCTCTAAAGCCGTGGGCGTGATGGGCGGGTACATCGCGGGGTCCGGACCGCTGATCGATTGGCTCATTCAAAGAGCGCGGCCGTTTCTCTTCAGCACGGGCCATCCGCCTTCAACGGCCGCCGCAACAATCGCGGCTATTGACCTGATGGAGAACGATCCGTCCCTGACCGCGCGGCTGTGGACCAATGCGAACTATTGGAAGGCCGGATTGAAGCGGCTCGGCTTCGACACCGGAATCTCGCAGACACCGATCACGCCCGTAATGGTCGGCGACGAGGCGACCGCACAGGCGCTCCAGCGGGGACTGTTCGACGAGGGCGTTCTGGCGCTCGCAATCGTCTTCCCAACTGTTGCGCGCGGGAAAGCCCGAATCCGAACGATGCCGAGCGCAATGCACGATCAATCGGACTTCGACGATGCGCTCCTGGCCTTCGAGAAGGTCGGCAAACAGCTTCGCCTGATTTGATAGGTACGCCTACGCCAGCGTTGTCTGACCTGTCGGACGCCTCATCGCGCTGAAACAGGTGGCTTATTCCACGGATGGACGTTCCTAAGTACTGCTCCAACCAAACAGGGGTCGGAAATCACGTCCAACCTGGCCGGGTCGATAAACGACCCGTCGTAGAGGCCTTCGGCCGGGCGTCCTCCGGACGCAAATACCAATTCCGTCCCCGTAATGCTGGGAGCGGTACTAAGTCAACACACAATCGATCGACAACATGAATAACCTAACGACCATCGCACGCCGCCTGAGTGTACTAGGGACGCTTCTCGTAATACTCCTACCGGCGGCGGGCCGCGCCGACGATAAGGCCACAACCGCGTTTCAGCAGCGCGTGTTTGCGGGCGCCCCTACCGGAAATCTGCCCTATTGCCTCTTCGTTCCCCGGAACCTGGACCCGTCCAAGCGATATCCACTGGTGCTCTTCCTCCACGGCGCGGGGGAACGTGGCACGGACAACAAGCGGCAAATACGGGACATCGAACCTTGGACGAAAGAGGCCGTTCAGTCCAGGTACCCCTGCTTTATCGTTGCGCCCCAGTGCCCCAATTGGCGGGAGGTGTTCCAGGTCTACGGATCGAACACGGATATGGCAATCTCCAC
>JAYTEU010000568.1:0-2318 GCA_043734985.1 Chthonomonadaceae bacterium | reverse complement strand
GTGGAATTTACCTTCGGATCGCCGTCCGGAAGCACGCGGTAGTCGCCCGGAGGCGGCGGAGCGCCGACAGTGTAGGAGGCGAAGCGCTCCAGCGGCCGGAACGCCACGTTCGGCGACTCGCTGACAACCGTCCAGCGCGGATCGCCCTGGAATTGGGTTTCGATGCGTACCCCTGCCTGGTAGCTGCCGTCCGCGAGCATCCGGGTCGGCAGGCGGACCGTCCTCTCCAATTCTCCCTGTTTTATCTCCAAGGGCACGGTCACCGCGCTCTTTTCATCTCCGACGAGCAGTACTCGGCCCGAAAACGGCGCCCCGGTTGGGTTCTCAATCCGCACCGGCAACTGCGAGCCGACGGCGGTCTGCCGCACAATCCGCAGGGGGTTGCGACTAACCAGCACTATGTCCTGCGAAATGAGGCTGCCGCTCTTTAAGAAGATCGTTACGCGCAACAGGCATGGCGTCTCGGAGCGGTAGGGAAGGTTTCCTTCTCCCAGCAGCCGATCCCATTGGGCAGCGCTCGTCGGCGCGCCGAGTTCACGATAGTTCGGCTGGCTGACTGTATTTGTGGGAGTGTAAGTCGACGTGAGACTATTGACTATTTGTTGGATGCGCGCGTCGGAAGTGTTCGCGCCAATCCACGTGATCCGCGCATCCAT
Organism: Chthonomonadaceae bacterium; assembly: GCA_043734985.1. Taxonomy (GTDB): domain Bacteria; phylum Armatimonadota; class Chthonomonadetes; order Chthonomonadales; family Chthonomonadaceae; genus DATGJU01. Next base: position 1,662 of record JAYTEU010000568.1, on the reverse strand, counting down.
GTATGCGGCCCTGTCCTGTTTGGTCCAGTAACCGGCAAGTACATTGAGCAGCGCTCCATAGGCGTTGTTGGGCGAATCGATAGCGACCGTCTGGCGAAGAGAATGCCATCGCTCCGCCACGCCGAGTATCGCGTTTTTGCCCACTGGGGTGACGTATTGCGGCGCGTCGGTCAGCGTGATTTCAAGGCCGCTCTTGCCCGCCTTACGTGCCGATTCGATACCGAGATAGTCGCTCACGTTGAAGTCGCCCGCGCTTGCCGGAATGCGGACCGAATGCGGTTTTGGATCGGTCGTCCAGACGGCGAGACGAGGCCCATTTGCGCCGGTGAAGAGCAGGCAGTAGTCCGTGGGGGCGCTGAGAGCGAGGCGTTTGTTGAACTTGCAGTCTGCCAGCGTGCGAGTGAGCGTGGCGAGCGCCTGATAGGTCGGCTTCGGCTTGTAATCGTTGTAGACCGTGCCGAAGTGGTGCTCCGGCTCTTTGGGGTCAACGCCGTCGTCGTGCCAGTCGTACCAGATGGAGACTGCGAGGCCGTTGGCGACATTCGAGAGGGCCTGGCGCGCGATGTACTTGCTCTGCTTCGTCAGGTCGAGGCCGGGGTACTTCTCCGAGTAGCCCCACTCGCTGTTGATAAGCGGGACGGGCTTGTTGGGCTGGGCGTAGCGGGTAATCAGGTCGCGCAGGCGGCGGAAGTCCTCCGCGGCGGTCTCCGGCGGCGTGTTGCGGTAGGGATGGAAGGAGACTGCGTCCCAGTAGTTGAGCAGGCCGGAGCGGAAACACTCCTCCATAAAGGCGAAATCCATCCCAGAGACACCGGGGCCGATATACCACTCCTCGGGTGCGGCCTGTCGGATGGCTTTGCCCGTCTCCACGGCGAGCAGCACATACTCGGCGACGTTGGGAGTGGGCTTCCAGAAGCTGATGTTGGGCTCGTTCCACATCTCCCAGAGGACGCCGCGCCCCTTGAAGTGGGTAACGGCGGCGGCGGCGAACCGGGCGAAGGCGGCACGGGACTCGGGGGTGCGCGGCGAGCCTTCCTGATACAGGTCGTTGCCATAGTCCAGGATGAAGATCGGCCGTATCTTGTTCCTGTCGAGGTAGGCCATGAGGCGATCGTACGGCCCGAATGCGTACTGCCCCCGCACGCGCTCGACGCCTGCCCACACGAAATCGACGCGTATCCATTTGAACCCGGCCGCTGCAAGCTGCTCCATCTCTCCCGCGCGCGGATCGTAAAAGTGGATGTTGACGCCCAGCGAGTCGGGGATGCCGGGTGTAGGCAGGGGGAACTGCTTACGGTACTGCGCTTCGGCGGGCAGGGCGATTAGAAGCAGCAGCGCGAGGGTAAAAGGCAGCTTATCGAGGCGCATCGTTGTGACCTTCTAGGCTTCGGCGTTCGGTCTGGGTTGCAGCCATCGTACCCTACGCGCAGAGATTTTGTCTGAACCGGGATTTTCTGGATTTTAGGATGACCATGATTTCTATCGCGCTAACCTGCGGCGGGTGGGCGTTGGTCGCACTGCTCACTTGGCCGCAGTTCGTACAGGATGTCTCGATCATCGGGGTTTGCCGGCAGTCGACATTGGCAGCGGATGAAGCAGTTCTTCCATGCGCGTTGATGCGCTGGTTCCTGCCGGGCGCAGGAGCTCGTCGCCTGTTGTGGG
>JAYTEU010000567.1:0-1605 GCA_043734985.1 Chthonomonadaceae bacterium | reverse complement strand
CCGCGTGGCCCTGTCAACCGTGGGCTCGGGCTTCATACTGATTGAGACGCCTCCAGGCGACGCAGAACGCATTTGCGCGCATCTATCGAAGTATCTCATCATGGAAGACGCCAACGTAGTGGATATTTCGGCCTCGTTGTGGTGCGTGTCGCTTCAGGGGCCGCGCCGCGAAAGCATCCAGCATATTCTCGATGCCGAAAACACCCGAATTGTACCGGCAGACCATACTGGAAGTGGCGGCGTCGACATCTATTACCAGCAGCGACATATTCAGCCTAGCCTGGACCTGCTGCAGGCAGTCGGCGTCCAGATAGGATTGCCGGCCCAGGAAATCCTCCGGATAGAAGCGGGAATCCCAAAATTCGGCGTGGATATGGATTTCACGACCCTTGCACCGGAAGCCGGGCTAATGGCCACGCATGTCAGCCTGACGAAAGGATGCTACGTCGGGCAGGAGATCGTCGCCAGGATCGATACGCGCGGCCACACGAATCGCGCGCTTACCGGCCTGCTCGTTCTGGGCGAGACGCTGCCGGCCGCCGGTGAAAAGCTCTTCTCCGACGACGTGATGGGAGACGGTAAAGAGATAGGCTGGATCACAAGCGTCGCTCCGACTTCACCCGCCGCAGGCGGTCGACCGATCGCCCTGGGCTATGTCCGCCACGAGCATCGTTCCGTCGGCGCTTGGCTGCGCCTAGGCAGCGCGGAGTCGAGTCGCAGGGTGGAGGTCGCGGAACTGCCCTTCTACCGAAAGCCCGCGTCTTGAGCCTCACCGCCGCCACGCGGGAATCTCCATGCTTCTGCCCCGCCTCATTATTTCGCCTGGGTAAGCGGATTGATGGCGTAATCGCACGTTTGTCCGGTGGGGGCAAATAGGCATGGATTGGCAGCATGCAGCGGTCCTGTTCGGTTCGGCGGCGCTTGCCGGAGCCGTGAATTCCGTGGCGGGCGGCGGCACCCTGCTGACGTTCCCGGCGCTCCTTTGGACAGGACAGCTCGCCACGGTAGCCAACGCGACCAGCACGGTCGCGCTCTGGCCCGGTCAGCTCAGCAGCCTATGGGGCTATCGCAAAGAGCTGGGCGAAAACCGCGACGCGATTGCGCGGCTTGCCATTCCCAGCCTGCTCGGCGGAGTAGTGGGCGCGCTGCTTCTGCTTCGGACCCCGCCCGGCGTTTTCGCCGGCCTCGTTCCCTATTTGATCCTGATGGCCACGCTGCTCTTCATCGCCCAGGAGCCGCTTTCGCAGTGGCAGCGCGCCAAAGCCGCGCGCGCGATGGCAGGCGTTCCCGCAGAGGCCGGCGAGCGCAACCGTGACGAGCTCTCCGCGAGCGCCTGGGGCGGCGTCATACTCTTCCAGTTCTTCGTCGCGGTCTATGGCGGCTATTTCGGGGCGGGGATCGGCATCCTGATGCTGGCCGCGCTGGGCCTTATGGGATTTACGAATATCCACCGGATGAACGGCCTGAAGAACATCAACGGCCTTTGCATTAACCTGGTGGCCGCATCGATCTTTATCGCAAACGGCCTGGTGCAATGGCCCATTGCGCTCTGGATGGCCCTCGGCGCGATATTCGGCGGATACAGCGGGGCGGGCATCGCGCGCA
>JAYTEU010000566.1:0-8125 GCA_043734985.1 Chthonomonadaceae bacterium | reverse complement strand
TTTGAGGCCGCCGCTACGGCCTGGCTGATGGTCGTAAAGTTTGCATTCTTGGTCAGAGGCAGCGTGCCCACTACCCACGTCTTTGCCTGAGCCGCTCCGGCTGCCATGACAAATGCCAATGCTGCAAATAGACCAAGGATCTGTCGGGTTTTCATAGTTTATTCCTCTCATGAGCGACGGAGCCAATCCGTCAATGTGCACGCTCGCTCTTTGTGAGACGGCGGCAGACAATATTGCAATTCCTGCTAATAGTGCGCGTAAAAAAGATCCGGGTTGGGTGTCATCTCACCGTATCGAACCAGCCTGCTGCCTGTACAGCAGGTCGCTGGTGTTGCGGTATGTTACCGCAACATTTACGCCTAGAGACGACAAGCGGCGGTAAAACAGGCAAATTTGTCGTGTTGTATAGTCGGAATATCGCGAAAATACGGGGAGCAGACAGGTCGTACAGACGCTAACGAGGTTACCGCGCCAAACTTTGAGGCAGGGTAAATGGGTTCCAGGCTCGACGCTAGGCGCTTTTGCCGCCAGGGTGGCGCTGCCTGTAGAGTTCTTCAAGGGCTGGGATCAAGTCCGAGGCTGTAAAGGGCTTCTTGAATATCGCCATAACGCCGGCATCGCGAAGCTGCCATTCGGCCTCCATGTCAAGGTTGAGGACGATGGCGGCGATAAAACCTACTCGTTCGACGCCGATCTCTGTTACGGCCGATACTGACTCGGAAAGGCTGTGTGGACTGATTCCCATCAGGAGCAGGTCCGGCTTTTCGCGTTCGCAAGCGACGACGCACTCGGCAAGATTCTGGCACGCCGCGATCGTTCGCGCGCCAACGCGTCGAAGCTCGGCCTCGATGTTCACATCGACGATCACGACCGGCCCAACCATCACAACACGCTTTCCAGCTAGTGGAGATCCCAGCAATTTACTCTCCTAGAAGACCTGCCAACCCTACAAACCTTCAAACACTTCGGCATCGACAGCGTGGGCCAGCCATTCATAAGCAATACAGCCGAGCGTGGAATGCTGATTGGGCGAGCCATACGTAATACCAAGTTACCAATTTCCGCGAGTTGCCGCTAACTTCCTGCCTAACGGGGCAGTCGAACTTTGGGAATTCAAAGGTATCGGCAACGTCACGACCAAACTGCGGTTTCAAGGTCTATCATTCTCAGCGGACGAGTGCGGACGGGTATTTCGACATGGACAATTCCCGCCGAAAGCGATTGAATTGAATTGAATGGATGGTGACAAGGTCCGCTTTATCCGCTCCGTTCGATTTTATCAATTTATATCGGCCGCTAATTCGCTCCCTTGGGTTGCTACGTAGGCAATTTAGTCGTGTTTAGTGCTTTGACAACCCAGGTCATGTGGTGATGTGCCTGAAAATTTAATTTATCATTTTTTATCAAGATCAAAATCGCCTCCTATTCGGGCAGGAATTTGACTCTTAGCGTCTAATGACAATAGTGATAAGTAAGGCAACCGCCATAGTGTAGTGTCGAAATAGCACTCGTTGTAAACGTTTAGTGAAATTGCCGTTTCAAGGTAAGGTTAACAGCCCTTCCTCGTGCTAGAATCACTACCACCCATAAGGAAGAGATTAGCGAATACTATGAACAAAACTTGGTTAACAATCGGCGCTTCCCTCGCAATTGGAATTCTCATTCTGCCGGCTCATTCGCAGTCCAACAGTGCGATGGCGCGGGAGTTCTTAAAGGCGAAGGATCGATGGGCCGTCAAAACCGGCGCGGATGCGGCCGCAAAGTACCTTCGCGTTAATGTAACGCAGCCTACCAGGGTGAGAAAGGTTATTCCGATCGATCGCCCAATAGAGCTGCCACTTAAGGGCTCAGGTACAAAACTTACTCAGATCAACCGTTACAGCGATACGGAAAGTAAAGTATTTTCGATCGACGCAGATATCCTCCGATATAGTGTCGACCCCGACGACCACGATATCTACCTTGTGCTCCGGGACCATGACGACTTGAAGGCGGAAGAGGCGCCCGCCGATTCCGGGGAGCGCCGGACGATGATCGCCAAGATCCCCGACCCTTCCCTCGTAGTGCTCTCCAGTCCTTGGCGCAGCGCTATTGCGCGGGCTCGCCGGTCGTTCGAACAACGGTTCCACCCCGGAGCCGGGTTTACGGAGCGGGTCATTCACGCGCGCGTGACGGGAGTGGGATTCTTCGACTATCTGCACGGACAGAACGGCGTCGCTCTCAATGGGCTGGAGCTACATCCCGTCCTTAGCATTGAATTTATCGACGACGCACCGGTCGGTACCGTTCCTCCGCCGAGCACTGAACTGGAGCCTTTTAAGCCTACTCCCGCTCCGACTAAATTCCACAAGGCGCCTTTCAAGCCTGCGGCTCCTGCCCCAATCACGACTCACGGGTCCCCGATCAAGCCCGAGGATTCGCTTCCAGTTTTAGTACACAAGGCGCCGGTTACGCCGCGTGTCACGCCGTCTCTCAAAATGCACAAGACTCCGATCGTTCCGCACGTTCCGGCCAGTCCACCGCCGGTCACGGCGGATTCAAACCAGGTCTGGGTAAACTTAGGTACAGGTACCTACTGGCGGCAAGGTACGCGGTTTTACGGTAAGACGAAACGTGGCCGGTATATGAATGAGGACGAGGCGATCAAGATAGGGTTTATCCCGGCGCCGGCTCAGCGGTAAGGTGGTGGCCCAAAGTTTGGTCCTAGGTTGCATTGTCCGACAGACTCGATGCTAATTGAATCCGTTCCAATTCGGCCCGCTGTGGAAACCTCAGCGGGCCGCACCATGGCCCGCCAATTACCGACATCGTGCTCGCGTTCGGAGCTGGTCTTTTCAGATAGGCCTACTCACCAACGCGAACTGAAATCAACCCCTCGCCCTAAGTCTACTCGGGCGCCCCTACCCACCGGTTGCCGTTTCCGAGCCACAACACGTTCCGCGAGCCAATCTCGACGGATTATCGTCAAATTAATAGTAGACAACAATATACGTATATTTGCCGGTTTAATGGTATGGCCTTGCAATCTCCTATGCTATCGTTGTATATTGTTGACAACTTTCGATCATCTAAGGAGGGGCTTACAATGGCGATCTCTCTAACGGAACTTGCATGTAGCCTACGTGTCATACGGCCAAGGTTGCTACTTGCCACACGAATGCACTTCCGATGTGACTGTGACGAGGCGGAGGACATTGTTTCGGATGCAGTCTTGGCAGCGGTCAACCGGGTAGGCGATTTTGATGAAAACTTGGGGATCGAAGGTCTCTGCTACCGGCTAATCGCCAGAGCCCTCCTCATCGGCAACCACAGGATCCGAGCGGCCACAGCACTGGATGCCGCCCATGGACGCGCGGTTGCGAAGCACGCGGCGTCAGCGCAGTGCGAAATAGACTTGCGGGATGCCGTTGAAAAGCTGCCGATGAGCAGCAGGCTCCTGTTCACGGATTGGCTGTCCGGCTACAGCCACGAGGAGATAGCGCACAGGCATTCGATCCACCGAAATACTATCGCGGGAAGGTTGGAGGAGACATTTGCCCGACTGCGCGAGGCGTTTCCGAACGACGAGGCATTTGAGTATTCCTACGCTCTGTTCGTGGCTTGCTCCCGAGTCACCGTTTACCGCAAGCCCGCCGCGGCCTGGCTCCCGTGGAATGAGCAGCATCCACCCGACTTCGTTTTTCCACCGTCCGAGCCCAGGTGAAGGGTGGAAGAGTAGCATGCGGAGCGAGAAGTTACTGGACGGACGGCATCCAGCGCGTGGGGAATGTTGCCGAACCTACCTGAAGAATCCGGCAAATCCGGACCGATGAAACGTGGAGTGTGAAATGCGAAACGTGACCGGCCGATAGTTCAGCCGGTCACGCTTGAGAGAGTGCGGACGAGTGCTATTTGTTCGGCTGAGGCGTTGTGCGAAGGTAGGGTTTGACGACCGTGTAGCCCTTCGGGAAGAGCTTGTCGGCGTCTTCGTTCGAGACGGCGGGAACGATGATGCAGTCCTCCCCCTCTTTCCAATCGGCGGGCGTGGCGACCTTATAGGTTGCCGTGAGCTGGAGTGAATCGATAACGCGCAGGATCTCCTGGAAGTTGCGGCCGGTGCTTGCCGGGTAGGTCAGCAGCAGCTTAACCTTTTTGTCCGGCCCGATGATGAATACGGAACGGACCGTGAACGTGTTGTCCGCATTCGGGTGGATCATGCCGTAGAGGTCGGATACCTTGCGATCGTGATCCGCGATGAGGGGGAAGTTGATTGCGGCGCCCTGCGTCTCTTCGATGTCTTTTGCCCAGCCCATATGATCCTTGAGCGGATCGACGCTAAGGCCGATCACCTTGACATTGCGCTTGTCCCATTCGGGCTTAAGCTTCGCGACGGTTCCGAGTTCCGTGGTGCATACCGGCGTGAAATCCTTGGGGTGCGAAAACAGCACCACCCAGCTATCGCCGGCCCAATCGTGTAACTTAATCGTTCCTTCGGTGGAATCCGCCGTAAAATCAGGGGCGGTGTCTCCCAGTTGAATCGCCATTAGCACGCTCCTTTTGATTCGATATCGGCTCCGCTCAGAGCCCATTTGTAATTGGCATCGAGGCCGTAACTAACTTAGTTTATCGGAAAAGTAAACTATTATAGAACATGGCTCCGAGCGTGTCAAGGGTAGTTGACCGAAAGCACCTCCGGCCTGACCAGGTAAGCCATCGGGCCTGCTGATGTCGACTTCAGTCAGCCGCGTACCTATCGGGATTAAGCAGATCGATACCGATCGACGGGGCTTCGCCGGATAGCATCTCCGCTACTAACTTTCCGGTAATTGGCGCGAGACTAACGCCCATCATTGCATGGCCCGCCGCAACGCTCAGGTTGTCGAATCGGCGAAACCGGCCGACGTACGGGAGGCCATCGGGCGAGCATGGCCGCAGTCCGCTCCAAACCTTTTGCCCAAGGAAATCCTCCGGCGTGAATTCCGGGAAGTAGCGTGGCACCGATCTAATAATACCATTTACGCGCCGTTGATTGACCGATAGATCGAGGCCGGTTACCTCCATGGTTCCTGCGAACCGTAGCGCTGCGCCCATTGGAGTAACGGCGACCCGAGCTTCCACGAGAATGGAGCACAATTCGGGCAGGCGTCGAGGTGTTTCAAGCGAAATGCTGTAGCCTTTACCGGCCTGCATGGGAAGATGCAATCCGATCGATTTCGCGAGCCGGCCTGACCACGCGCCTCCTGCTATCACAACTTCGTCAGCAACGAGAGCGCCGGCCGAAGTGGATACTTGCTCGATTAAACGGCCGCGCGCCGCAACTCCGGTCACTTCGGTGTTCCATTGAAATGCGACGCCGTTAGAGGTGAGTTCGTGCGTAATGCCTGCCATAAGTCGATTGGGATTCAGGTGGCAATCCTCTGGAAAGTAGACGCCGCCGGCGACGTCCATGCGGATGCCGGGATCTAACTTCGCTACCTGCTCCGGCCCAAGCACCTCAGCCCTGAGGCCAAGGCGGCACGCATTCTCCGCCAGATGCCGCTCCTCTCGCAGTGTCTCCGGAAGGCGGCAGAGCATAATTAGCCCCCGCTTTGTCAGCCCGAAGTCCTGGCCGGGCAGCGCGGATAGCGCTTCATAACAGCGCCTGCTCGCGAGGTTCAGGTCGCGCAGGAGCGGCCCAGACCGTTCGACGTGCTCCTTATTACAGGCCCGCGCGAACTTCAAGCACCAGTCCGCGAGACCGGGGTCCAGGCTCGGCCGTATCGCAAATGGCCCTTCCGGGTTTGGGAGCATCTTCAGGCCAAGCGCGACCATACCTGGAGCAGCGAGCGGGACGAAGTGGCTGGGAACGATCATTCCCGCATTGCCGAGAGAGCAGGAATCGTGCGTAGGGCCACCGCGCTCCAGCACCGTCACTTTGTGTCCGCGCCGCATTGCGTAGTAGGCGGTGAAAAGCCCGATGACGCCGCCACCGATTATGAGGATCGACTTCTTGGATCGGTTCAACGACTTGTGCCGCTCAAGCCCCAGCAGAGCGGGTCGGAAGGGTCGAGCACCAGCGTGGATTCGGCGATAATCCAGGCCCTGCCCTTGATCGTTGGAATACACGCATCTCCGTCGAGTTCGAAACTGCCCTCGAATACGCTGCCCGTGATGCTCTCCTGACGCCAGGTATCGCCGACGGCGAGCTTTCCGTCGGCATGGAGGCAGGCGAGTTTGGCGCTGGTTCCGGTCCCGCATGGGGATCGATCGTACGCCTTGCCGGGGCAGAGCACAAAGTTTCGGCTGTGTGCTTGCGGGTCCTCCGGCGGTCCGAAGAGTTCGATATGGTCGACTTCCTGGCCGTTCGGACCGGTCACTCGGTTCGCAGACAGCGCCTGCCGAACACGCCATGTGTATTCGGTCAGCGCTTCAACGCGATCCAGGGTCAGGCTCTGGCCGTGCGAGCTGATGAGAAAGAACCAGTTCCCACCATAGGCGACATCGCCGAGGACCGGCCCAATTCCGGGAACCTCGATTTTTACATCCTTAATAGTGCGGTACGAAGGAACATTGCGAACCGCCACCATGCCGCCAGGATAGAGGCGAGCCATGACGGTCCCGGCGGGGGTTTCAATTCGATGCTCGCCGGGCGCGATGCGACCGAGGAACGAGAGCGTCTCGATCAGCCCTATCGTCCCATGCCCGCACATTCCCAGCGTACTTGCGTTATTGAAGAAAATCACCGCCGCAGTGCATGTCGGGTCTTCGGGTTCCAATAGCAGAGCTCCGACCAAAACATCGGAGCCGCGCGGCTCGTTGACAATTGCCGAACGAAACGGATCGTGGCGAGTGCGGAATCGCTGCGCGCGCTCCGAGATCGGTCCCATGCCGAGGTCCGGTCCGCCCGAAATAACGACGCGCGTCGGCTCGCCGCCTGTATGAGAGTCGATGACGCCTAGCTTCACCAAGAGTCGATTCCCAGAAGCTTACGGCCCAATTCGGTAAGCTCGGCGGTCTTGAACTCGTTCTGTTCGATCTCTCTCGGGTCGCCGGGAAAAGTCGTGCCGCCAGGCGGCTCCCGGTTCTGCCAACACTGGATGCGGTGGAGACGGTTCTCTTCCGTCAGCCTTTCAACCGGGGACATCGAAATGTACTGGGAGAAGCGTGGACGGTCGCCGACATTGCGTCCGTTGCCATGAAGCAGCAGATTGTTCCAGACGATCATGCTTCCAGCTTTTGCCGGAATGGGAGTTACTTCTTTGCCGGGCGGAAGCGTGGAGAGGTCGGGCACTCTTGGGTTTCGGTCGGCAGGCTGCTGCGCGATCCACTCTTCCAGGCCACGATGGAAGCCGGGCACGCAGGAAAAGCCTCCCATAGTAACATCGGTATCGGTAAGGCAGAGTACCCCCTGTACGCCGAAGCGCGTGGGCAGATTGGAAGTATCCACGTCCCAGTGCGTAAAGCCCTTACGATCGTAATCCGCGTGTTTCGGAGTGAAGGGAGGTTTAAATCCAACGCGATCGATGGTGACGCTTAGCCGTTCCGTGCCGTGGATTTCCGTGAAGAGGGCGTGCATTCGTGGATTCTGGCGAGTATTCCAGAGGGCCTGATGCTGATAAATCTCCACCATTCCGCCCGGCTTCAGCGGCAGGCGATACCAGTCCTCGGGGTCGTCCTTATCCATTTTTAGGAACAGGAATAGTGCGGCGATCACGGCATTGCATTCCTCGGCACGGAGGATGTCCGGTACTACAACGTACCCGTTCTCGTCAAAGAACCGCCGGTCCGAATCGGTTAGTATTGACATTATCTGACCTCAGATCAATTCGAAATTGGAGGGTTGCGCCGGCCTACTTCGTGCTCGCCGGTCGCTCCGATGGCAGCCGCACGGTGATAGTCGTGCCGCTGTCGGGACTGCTTTCAATTGCCAGTGTTCCGGAATGGAGTTCCACGTAGCGCCGGACTAGCGGGAGCCCGATCTCCCAGCCGTCGTAGCCGCGAGCGGGCGAGTTTTCGTGAATGGGAAACGCGTCGTTCATGTTCTCAATCGCTTCCTGGGGGAAATGAAGCGCCGTGTCGTACGCGACGATCCGCAGCGCTCCATCCGACCGCTCGGCCCGTAGCACGACCCTGCCGTTCTCCGGCGTGGCGCGCAGGGAGCTTTCCA
>JAYTEU010000565.1:0-3071 GCA_043734985.1 Chthonomonadaceae bacterium | reverse complement strand
ACCTGCGCGACGGCGTCCGCGATCTCCTCCGCCTGGAGACGGCGCGCGGTATAGTGAGAAAAGAGCCGCGTGTCGATCTTGTTCGACTCATTCGACATGGCGCTGAGCTGGTAGGTCCGGGAGCGCATAATCGTTGCGAGAAGATGCTTGAGGTCGAAATCGTGGCTCTTGAGGTCGTCGCAGAGCGCGCGCATCAGCGGTTCGTTCTTGGCTGGGTTTGTGCTGCGCACGTCGTCTACCGGCTCAATAATGCCCTGGCCGAAACAGCGCGCCCAGAACCGATTTACGATGTTGCGCGCGAAATCGTCCTGGTGAACGATCCAGGCGGCGGTCTTAACGCGGCGATCCTCGTCCTTCGAAAACGTCAGGTCGGCGCGGTCGAGCGGCCTTGCGGACATCACCTCGCCGGTCCTAGGCTGGCGCACTTCGCCGTTCGCGGACGCATCCAGTATCTCGGGCACGCCATCGTCGTTGCTGCCCTTGCCGTGAAGCTGCTGCCATAAGGCCGTGAAATGGTAGTAATCGTCCTGCGTGTAGCGCTCCGTCGGGTGGTTGTGGCACTTGGCGCAGCCGATGCGCGCCCCGAGGAACACCTGGGCCACCATCTCGCCTGTGGCGTCCGCCGCGCGCACCCACGAACCTTCGCCCGGCTTCTGCGGCGCGCGGCTGACGAAGAAGTAGCCGCCCTGCCGCTCTTCGAGACTGCCGGAAGCAGTCAGAATATCTGTCGCCGTCTTGTCCCAGGGCCTGTTGGCGTTGAACTGGTCCGTCAGCCACTGCTGCATCAGCATTGCGTACTTGCGGTGCATATACTCGCGGCGCAGCACGAACAGATCGCCGAATTTGAGCGCCCAGACCTGGCCATACTCCGGCCGTTTCAGCAGCGCATCGATCACTTTCGCCCGCTTGTCCGGCGATCCATCGGCGAGGAAAGTTGTGGCCTCTTCAGCCGTCGGCAGTGTCCCAAGCGCGTCGATGTATGCGCGCCGGAGGAACTCCTGGTCGGTACAGAGACCGGAAGGTTCGATGTGAAGCTGCTTGAGCTTGGCGTTAACCAGAGTATCGACGAAGTTGTTTGCGGGCTTGAACGCCGCGTCGCGCACTGGCCGACTGTAGGGCGCGGTAAACCGAATTACGGCGAGCTTGTCCATATACCGGGCGGTGACTGCCGTTTCGCCCGGGCGAAGCATGGTTACCTGACCGGTTTCCGTTACTGCGGCGAGGGCGAGATCGTTGGAGTTGAAGATTGCCCGGGGAGTGACATCCTCAGTGTGGTTGTCGGAGAAGGAAGCGCGGACGAGAAGCCTCTGCCTTTCGCCGGATTTCACGAGGCGATCCCCCGGCAGGATGTCGAGGCGGACGAGCGAGGGCTCCTTCCCGGTGGGTCCCTGCGCGCCCTGCCTCAGCCAGCCCAGCAGCGTCCGGTACTCGCGCGAGCCCTTCGCCAACCGAACTCCGCCGCGATGGGCTACCTCGCCGAGGGGCTTACGCAGAAAAAGGCTGGCTTCCGGGTTCTCGCGGGAGATCCGTCGTCCGCCAAGGCTGCGCGTGATGGACACGAGGTCGATTTCGGGCGCATAACCTCGCAGGCTGAGCCGAAAGCCGCCCTTCCCCTGCGCGGCGCCATGGCAGGCGCCCGTACTGCAGCCCGCGCGTGAAAGCACCGGCACTACGTCGTTGACGAAGGAGAACTGAGCGGGCAGCTTGGCTCCGCTCGCGGCAACGGTCACTTTGGCGCCAACGCCATGCCAGGAAGCGCGAACTGCGCCGCTGCCATCGGCGATCACCCGGACTTCGCCATCGTTTGTAACTGTTATCAATTTGGGAGCGCCGGAGGCAAAGGCGCATTCGTCCGTAACGTCGCGGCGAGTCCCATCGGGCAGCGCCACCATAACGATCAGACGCTGCGATGCCGCGGGTCCGTTTAGTTGGATAGATGAGGGAGCGATCTCAAGACGTGCCGCGCCCGCCTTAGGGCCCGCGACGCAAATGCCGGGCAACGCTAAGATAGGCAGGGCGCAAAATAGCGTGGTGGAAGTAATTCTTGAAATCATGAAGCAGGTAAGTTATCGCTCGACAGTTCGGATCGTCACGATCGACCATTGATCCATTGGACACCGTTAGTCGGTGACGTGTTTCCAGTTAGTTCAGCACCCGGACAAGAATTGTGACCAGGAACAGGTTGAAGTTACATCAATCCTGCGAAACTGGCAATTCCTCAAATGTTTCGGCGGTAACGAGTGCATCAAATAGTTCATCCAGTTGCCGAACTTCTGTAATCCCCTCGATCTTCGCCTTGATGTCTTCGCATAATATACCAAATTTCTTCTTCATCTGCCGAATGAGTGTTTCACGGCTTCCGATCTGTTCGCTACGCCCTTGCGCGCAAGGGCAGGATGAGGAAATCGAACAGCGTGGCTTGCGCCATCTCCAGCTTGGATGCAGCGCGAAAAATAATCAGGAGCACAAGGTAGATCGGTACAGCCCGCGCTAATTTGTCGGACGAGGAGAGCTTGGGCAGGAGCAGATCGTGCTGCGGGACGTGAAAAAGGTGCTCCATCGGTCTTGATCTCCGTTATTTCTGACGCACTCGCAGTGCCATGGCCCGGGATGCCGGCCTGGGAATTGCACCAACCCACTTCGTCGTGTCCCAGAGCGGGGCAGAATCCTGGAGCTGCCCAGCGAAGTAGTCAAGCTCCTCACGAATAAAGGCAGGCGTCACATTCCGATTGTCGATCGCGTACTGCATTTTGAGCCATTTTTTCGGTTTTGGATTGCCTTCGGCAACCACAAAGTGCGCCGGCCCATATTCCAGGTTCGCCTGCAAAAGTTTTGTCAGTATGCTCTGCGGAACCTTCGCAACGTCCGGAATTTCCGCCACGTAACTGGTTAGCCAAACCTTCTTTGCATTGCTGCTGACACCGATATTGACTTTGAACGACCATTTCCCGCGCTCAAGCAGGATGCGCGAGGTGCTGTCATTGACTTTTGCAGGCTCATACCCAAGCCCGATCAGCAGCTTCGTCAAATCCGGTACGACAATGCCGGTCGCAGGCATCTTGGTCGCGCCC
>JAYTEU010000564.1:0-2186 GCA_043734985.1 Chthonomonadaceae bacterium | reverse complement strand
CGGCGAAGTAAGTGCTAGGGTGATTAGTGTAGATCTTCTTCAAGTGTGCAGTGGATGAATTGTGTCCAAAGGACACGGGGCCGCCCGGTATTCATTTGTGAAAATCCATCATTCCGTCGCTGGCTGTAATCGCCGTGACTCTTCGAAGAGGGCGAAGGCGAGAAGGGGGATCATGATCTCGTGGTGGCCGGTCAGGGAGAGCCCTTCGCCGCCGATGGCCTTCACGCGCGTGACGACCTGCTCGTTGGAGCGGTAGTGCTGCACCATATCCATGTTGACGCCCAGGAAACCGGTGAAGTCCGGCATAGAGTTGCGGAGGCAGGCGATCGCTTTCAACAGCACTTCGGGCAGCACGACGGCGGAGCCGATGTTCAGCAGGACGCCACCATTTGAGAGCGCGCGCATTGACGCGATCAATATCCTGAAATCGCGAATGCTCGCTTCGCCGAGAGCGGCGCCGTCCGCATTTGCGTGCATATGCACGATATCCGTGCCGACGGCCACGTGAACGGTTACGGGTATACCAAGCGAGTACGCGGATGCCAGCAGGCTTGAGCTAGCATTGGGAGCATTTCGCGTGCATAGGAGCCGTCCGAGCGCCTCGCCCGCTCCCTCTCGGCTCTCCTTAGCCGAGAGCAGCGCTGCGTTATGGAATTCGGAGGTTTCGCGTGCCATTCCGAAATGGCCTTGCTGAAGACCCGGGCCGACCAGTTCCGAAGTGGAACCGAAGAGGGCGATCTCTGTATCGTGGATCGCGGTAGCGCCGTTGACGGCGAGCGCGGTGATATATCCCTCGCGCATCAGCGAGATCAGTACGGGAGAGAGGCCGCACTTTACCACATGGGCTCCGCACGCCGCAATGATGGCGCGCCCCTTACCGCGCGCTTCCGCCATGCGCCGCGCGGCTGTACGCACGGAGGCTCCGGCGTGGAGGGTGGGGAGACTGTCCCAAAAATCCGCAAAAGTGGCCTCGCGAGTGGGGGCGGATGCAAACCGATCGATTTGAACCGTATGCTGGATTTCGGCAAAAGGATGGAGTTCCAACCCATGCGGGTCGAACTCCTGGTAACGCGACATGCGAGTGGTTTATCCTTAACAGAGCAGTTTGAGTGTTGATTTGAAACGAGAGGTTGCAATGGAAGACAGTTTACCTCGAAGCGACTGTTTTCACCCCTTGTCGGGAAGGGCTTCGGGCTTTGACGCAAGCAGTCGCTGGTATAGGCGTTCGGTTTCCATCACCATCCGTGGAAGCGTGAAGCGCTTGATCACTTCCGCGCGGCCCGCGGCGGCCAAGGTCGCGCGCAGGCCCGGTGCGGCGGTCAGGCAGAGAATGGAGCCGGCTATTTCGCTAGCGTTTCCCGGCGGGACGAGCAGCCCGGTACGGCCCGGCTCGATTATTTCGCGTACGCCACCCACGTCCGTTGCCAGGATGGGGCATCCGGCTGCCATCGCCTCCATGATCACCAGCGGCATGACCTCCTGGCAGGTCGAGGCCATGACGAACAGATCGAGTGCGGCCATGAATTTGGCAAGATTGGGCTGAAAGCCGGTGAACAGAACCTGCTCCGCAATTCCGAGCGATCGTGCCTGCGCCGCCAACTCGCCCCGCAGCGGTCCTTCGCCCGCGAGCGCCAGTGTCGCCGGCACGCCTTGTTTGGCGACCAGCGCCATCGCATCGATCAGGCATGCGTGCCCCTTGCCCGCCACCATGCGCCCGGCCATGCCGACAAGCAGACGCTCCGCGGGAACGCCCATCGCTGCCCGCGCCGCAAGGCCGCCGCCGTCCTCTCTCGCGCAGACGAATTCGTTCGCGTCGATACCTGCGTAGATCAGTTCGATCTTTGCTTTAGGAACGCCAAACAGGACGAGATTGTAGCGGACGGCATTGCTCAGTACGACGACGGCATTGAGGGTGCGAAACAGCGCGCGCATGGTAGGCTTGACCGGGACCAACATGTGGCGCGACGCGACGACGACCGGCACGCGCGCCCATCTCGCGGCGATCGCTCCGATGACGTACTCCTTGGAGGTTTGGAGATGCACGACTTCCGGGCGCGCCCGGCGCAGCCTTATTGCTAGCGGCATAGCCGCGCTCAGTTGGAGTTGACTGCGGCATGTCGCGGTTTCCACCGGCAGGCCGCGGCTCTCCGCATCGCGCTTAAGCCTGCCTCGCGGATGGCAAACCA
>JAYTEU010000563.1:0-3986 GCA_043734985.1 Chthonomonadaceae bacterium | reverse complement strand
GGATAGAAAAAGACTTTGGGATCCATCCTGGCGACTAGCGTTCCTTCCGAGTGAGACAATTCGGGCTCATGCGTTGGGCAGTGCCTTGAACCGCGAGCGAATGAGCGTGGACACAATCGTCAGCGCGACTGACAGGATGAGGGCCAGCACGAGTATCGCGGCGAGCGTCAGAGTCATGAAAATGAAGGCGGCGAGGAACTGCCCCAGTCCGCGGAGATACCCCAGCGAGTTTCCGCAGAGCAGCACATACATTAGCAGAAAGTAGATACTGAGATAGTTTACTTTAGCATCCAGCATTATCCCGAGATAGTTGGCATAGAAGATTTTGAGTATGAGACCTGTTAAGAACAGGAAGACCATGGTGCCGGGGATTCCAAAATTGGCATATCCCTCTGCGTAGATCCCGATAGGAAAGGTCGCGGTAAACGACCCAGTATCCGGAGACAACGAAGGCATCACCTCGACTTCAAGGCGTGTAGTTCCATAGACCGTCGGCTTATTGGGAAACGCAAAGCGCGGAAGATAGGTGTATACCACGTCTTCCACAACGGTTGAGCCATAGTGGAAGGTATCCACATTGTTCAGCGTCTCCTGGAACATTTCCGACATATCGAACGTCAGCGATAGGAACGCAATTGGGCGCAGGGCATCGGGTATGGGAATTGCGTCCGCGGACGGACTGTCATCCACGCCGCGGGCCATTCCCAGCGCGGCTCCCAGCAGTATTCCTAGAGCGCATGCTATTGCGATTTTGAGCGGTGCGATTTTCCGATTTTCGCGCACGCGCCTTGAGAAGTAGACGAACAAAAGCATCACCACCATACTGGTGACCACGCTGCGATTTGTCACGACGATATTGGAGAACATAAAGAGCGCCAGAGTCGCGCGGCCCAGATTGTCTAGTCGGCGAGTCCAGACTGACAACGACAGCCCTACGATTAAGAGGCACGTTCCCGCGACGTTAAAGAATGGGACATAGCCCGCGCCGATCACAAGCTCGAGGTAGATACCCCGGTTTTGTCCCAGATTGGTGCTAATTGCGCCGGCCCGCCAGAGGAATAGGAGATAGACAAACTGCATCCCAATGGAGAGCGCGAATGCCGAGGTTTGGATGGTGCGAGTCTTGAGTGAGGCCGGCTCTTGGGCCGCCGCCAGTGCGCTGCGCTCTTCGTCCGATCGGGGTACCTTGCGGGCGGCGACGAGAGAATAGCCCAACAGGAAAGGGTAAGTCGAAATGGCGCTGATCAGTTGGGCCTGCATAAAATGACCGGGATCGTTTGTGGTAAAAGGGTAGCGGATTCCCAGCCATTCACTAAGTATCGGCCGTAGTACAAAGGCTACATGAAACGCGAACACGTAGATCGGCATCGGCGACAGAATCCAGTACCCGAATCCGGTCTGTCGAATCGTTGCCGTGGAGTAGATGAGTAGGGGAAGCCCACCCACCAGGAATGTAATGAATATAATCAAATACGGGGACATCTAAAGCCGAACCATGCGGCGATACGCGATGGCAATTCCGCCGGCATGCATTACACTTGTCGCGATGAGTGGAGCGAGATAGCTCACCCGGGGGAAGAGTATTATTGTAAGAAGGAGCTTGCCCACCATCTCGACTCCGGCGATGGTGTTAAGCTTTCGCATCTCAACCTTAGCAAAGGCATATACCGATGGCAGTCGTGCGCTGCTCATCCAGAAAATCGCTGCCCCCGCTAGTGCGTAGCCCATCGGATTATAGGGCGCGTGCGCCGGGCCGACCCAGAGCCTTACAAGCCAGTATCCTCCCAATGCATATCCGATCCCTGCGGCCAAAGGCAAAACCTGCATTAAAATATTAGCGCGGCGGTAGATTTTCGTCAGTCTGCCATGCTCTCCGCGCGTGTCCATCTGGACGATGTACGGCTGAATCAGCTCCGGTATCTTCCAGAATACCTGTATCAGAGCATCGGCTATGCGCCAGACCAGCGCGAATTGAGCGGCTGCTAGCGCACCGCCCAGCTTGCCGACCATCAGCATGTCGGCCTGGATGGTGAGCAGGATAGGGCCGTAAAGCATGAAGCCTCTGCCCATCTTTCCTGTCAGCCGTTTCAGCATTGGAATGCTTTCGCGGTCGGGCAGCCGCCAAACCACGATAACCCCACGCTTGCGCCAGAATATCCACGAACAGACCCTGGCCGATATCACTCCAAGCAGCAGGCAGATCAAAATGCTTTTTAAGCCGCCGCCGGCACGAAGGCAGAAAACCACTGGGATTGCGAACGTCACCAGGCTGAGTATCTGAAACAGATAGCCGACCACCAACTCCTGGCGTGCCGCAAGGGCGAGTCGCTCCACGTTGAATTCGTATAACACCACAAAATAGATCGCGGCGGCGATTACGCTGTACTGTATCGACATGCGGTGTTCGATGGGAGTGCCCGGAAAGAAAACGTTCAGTCCCACTGTCCCAACGAGTACCATTGCCAGCGCTATCACAGCGGCATAAAGGCAGTTTACCGTCTTACAGAGAGAGTAGGCGCGCGTAAACCCCTCTTCGTCCCCGACGGCGGCGCACTCGCCAAGTATGCGCTGCATTCCGCCGCTCATCCAAACAATTCCCATCGAAGCATAGTTAAAAAAGGAGAGCAGTAACATCAAAACGCCGAACTCGAACTTCCCAAGATATTTCAGATATATTGGGACGTAAAGCACCTGCATAAGGATATTCATCCCCATAAAGGTGTAGCCGGCAATAGCGCCCCCCACAAGCTCCTTGCCGCCCGTCAGCCTTGCACTAAGCGCCTTAATTTTCAACCCAAATTGTGGTTTCGATTCTATCACGAGGCCGCAGCCCGCTTGCTGATCATATAGTTCTCGAGCGCCAAATTCGGCAATCCCGAATTCTCGAAAGTAAACAGAGCTTGCTCCAGCGTGGCCGCAAGCGGGTAGCCGTGGAGGTTATAACTTGTGTTCATGACCCCCCCTATGCCGGTTCGCTCCTTGAAACCTTGGATCACCTTATAGTAGCGCGAGTTTGCCTTCTCCGTCACAATTTGAGGCCGCACGGAATGGTCGCCCTGATGCATTGCCGCGCGAAGATGGTCGTAGGCAAGGGGCTTGGTGTCGAAGGCTGTGATCATGTAGGGAGCGGCTTCGTGCTTAGGGTTGATCAAATATCTATCGGCGTCCGTGTCCAGCAGTGAAGGCGCAAACGGCATCCAGAAATCTCGCGCCTTAATCTGATCGTTTACCGTGTAGAAGGATTTCATGTCCGACGGATTCGCAAGTATCGCGCGGTTGCCGAGACTGCGCGCTCCGAACTCGGCAGGACCCGCGACACGCGCGACCACCTCGAAATCCGCAAGTAATGCAGCAATCTCCGATTCAATATCCGGATAGTGCCGTACACAGTATTTTTGGTCCAAGCAATGGGTTTTGATGAACGCCGCCACGTCCTCGTTTGTAAAGGAGTGTCCAAGGTATATATTGTCCAACGGCCGGATCGTGCTCGCAAGACCGTTCTGTTCGGCAACATAGAACGCGCCGCCGAAAGGGTTGCTCTCGTCCCCGCAGGACGGCATAAAACGGGTTGCCTCGACCTCCGGCAGCTCCTGTATCAGCTTGTTCAGTTTCACGTTCATGAAGACACCGCCGCTGGTCATCACATTCGGAATACCGGTCGCGGCAACGGAGGCACGCACCCATTGCAGCACGAGCGTTTCCAGGAAGTGCTGTAGTGCCGCCGCGATGTTGTCGAACCGCTCCCCGACACAGACATCGCGCAGGTAATGATCGAAGCGGTTCAACGGA
Organism: Chthonomonadaceae bacterium; assembly: GCA_043734985.1. Lineage (GTDB taxonomy): Bacteria > Armatimonadota > Chthonomonadetes > Chthonomonadales > Chthonomonadaceae > DATGJU01. Next base: position 197 of record JAYTEU010000563.1, on the reverse strand, counting down.
AACTTCGAGCCAAACTGAAGCGAGCCATCGTCCTTCAGCCAGGCGACATCCTGGAAGATCTTCTCATACGTCTTGCGATAATAGTCCGGTTTGGCGTAGGCCGCAAGGCCCATCACCTTGTACTCATGTTCGAGCGGCTTCATGCCGAGGAAGCGCGTAGTCAAGCTATAGACATATCCAAGCGAATGCTTCCAGGG
>JAYTEU010000562.1:0-1757 GCA_043734985.1 Chthonomonadaceae bacterium | reverse complement strand
GCGTAACCGAGGTCGCCGATCACCGCGAAGGCTTCGTTCACTTTGATCTGCGTGCCGACGCGGAAGTCGGGATTTTCCAGTTTGGGATCGACGTTGGAGATATACTCCTGGTCACCCAGCGCAATGCGCACCATCTCGCCCTTCGGCACTTCCGGCTGCGTGCGGCTGAACCGGCTGCGGGGTTTCGGCTTGGCGTCGGGTTCGACTTTGCCGAGGAATACGCCGATGCGGTTCGCGGGAGCGGTAAGCTTATTATAGGCCTCTTCAAATTCGGCGATAACCTTGCGGGCCTCATCCATCATCGCTTCGTCGGTCTCGATCTGCTCGCGAAGCGCAAGCATGACGCCCAGTCGCGGATCGTTACGCGGGGTCATGCGAATCACTTCGTCCAGCATCCAGAGCGCGCGAAGCTGCATTTCGGCGGCAGACTCTATGTCGTCGGAATCGGAGCGGTTGGAGGAGTTCGGTTCGCGGTTGTTGTCAAAATCGTCGGAACTATCGCGGTGGTCGCGGTCTCGGTCGCGGCGCATGTACTATCTCCTTAATCCTGGCGGAAGCCGGCGCTCGCACACAGGCAGCAGAGGTTGCGGAGGAACGCGCCGCCCTCTTGCAGTATAACATAATCTACGTTGATTGAACAGCGTAAGTTTCCCATGAAACCGTACAGATGTCTACTGTAAACACCTCGGATTTCGGCCAGGTTCCCACTGGTCGAATGGCTGGCCGGACCTATGACGGCGGCCGTGAAATGGACACACACTCTTAAATGACGCAAGAATCTGAACCGAACCTTAGCACCCGCTCCGCCGCGAAATCCGGACGAATGCGCCAGGCGGTCGAAGGGGGCGTCCTGCTCCCCGTCCGGGTCCGCTATTTTGAAACCGATCAGATGGGCATCGTACACCACGCCAACTACGCCGTGTGGTTCGAAGCGGCCCGCAGCGAATATTGCCGAGCATTCGGGATCGACTATCGCGGAATGGAAGCCGACGGACTTGCGCTGCCCGTACTGGAGCTTAACGTGCGCTACCTTAGCGCCGCGCATTACGAGGATGAACTAACTATACGGGCGAAGGTGGTCGAATGTCGCAGGAGTCTGCTGCGAATTCACTATTCCGTGGAGCTCGATGGCAAGACCCTGGCAACGGGCGAGACATTGCAGATGCTTGTCGAGCGGTCGACAGGCAAATCACGCTCGTTTACTCCGGAAATCGCGGCGCGATTTTTGAGATCGGAAGAGGAAAGCACCTGATGAACTACGGCACACAGCGTCCCGGACTACCCACCTACCTCGTCGCGATACTCGCCACGTGCGGCGGCTGCCTGCTGGTCGCGATCGTGGCGGGCGCGCTGCTTGCGGGCGCAGCGATGAACAGCGCGCCCGGCATCCTCACGCGTGCCGGCATACTCCAGGGCGAAAAGCGGTACGCGGAAGCGGAGGCGCTTCTCAGAACGGCGGCGCACAGCTCTCCCAACGATCCAATGGTCTTGAACGACCTCGCCTGGACGCTCTACCTGGAAGGCAAGTATTCGGAGGGCGAGGAGTTTGCGCAGAGAGCCGTGGCGCGTGACGGAAGTCCGAGCAACGTAGACACCCTGGCGCACTGTCACCTCGGACTGAAGAAATACGCGGCGGCGGAAAAGGAGTTTCACTCAGCGCTCGCCGCGAACCCGACCATGGCCGAGTCCCACGACGGTCTCGGCCAGGTCTACGAACAGCGCGGCCAGTTGGAAAAGGCGCTCGATGAGTACCGCAC
>JAYTEU010000561.1:0-2626 GCA_043734985.1 Chthonomonadaceae bacterium | reverse complement strand
GGATTTGGTGCCCTCCACGGAGCTCGTCACCAAGGTTATTTGGGAGCGCCTCGTCGGGGAGATCCCGCCGCCCGCCCGCCTTGCCGGCGTGCTGATTCGCGAAACAGCGCGCAACATCTTTGAATATCGGGGAGAGGCTTAGACCACAATGGAATCGAAACTTGAAGCCGCTTACCGCGTCGTGCTGGAAGAGCTTGGCGAGAGGCCGGAACGCGAGGGTTTGGTGAAGACGCCACACCGCGCAGCCGACGCCATGCGCTATATTACCAGCGGGTACCAACAGGATCTAACGTCCATCGTGAATGGTGCGATCTTTAAGGAAGACGCCGACGACATGATCATATGCCGCAATATCGAGTTCTTTTCGATGTGCGAGCACCACTTGTTTCCATTTTTTGGACACGCGCACATTGCGTACATCCCAAACGGCAGGATCATCGGGCTCTCGAAGCTCGCGCGCATTACCGACATGTTCGCCCGGCGCCTCCAGGTTCAGGAGCGAATGACGGTCCAGATAGCTGAGGCCCTGCAAGAGGTTCTTCAGCCCCTGGGAGTCGGCGTCGTGATCGAGGCGAAGCACATGTGCATGATGGCGCGCGGCGTCGAGAAAAAGGCGAGCGACATGGTCACCAGCCATGTTCTGGGTTCCTTCCGAACCGATCGCGCGACGCGGGCGGAGTTTATGAACCTGCTCGGGAAGCCGCCCTGCGGCTAGGCGGACAGCTGCCAAGCGTCGACGGACGGATGGATTTTCACGAATTGACACCGGGCAGTCGGCGGCAACAGGGCGCAAACGGCGAACACGACCCCGTCCGACCCCGTCCGACGGAATGAACCCGCGCCCAGAGGGCACTCGGGGTACCCGGCCTGCACGCCCAGAGTGCACCCGGTGTCCTTCGGATCCGCAGACGGGCCTAGCGGCACTTCACACACCTAAGAAATGATTTGCGGTATCACATACAGCCAAAAGTCTACCGGTTAAGGCAGAGTTTCTTAGGACACAGATGCGCGGCAGGCGGTATCTGTGCGTCCCGCTCAGTTCTTGAGGGGTTTCCCGGTTTCTAAGAGCGTTTTCATTCGCTCGATAGATTGCGGATTGTGTGCCAGGCCGATCAGGCCGGCGCGCTCTTCGGCGCAGATCGCCATTTCGGGAACGTCTGCCTCCTGAGTCGTGCCGCCGCCCAGAATTGCGGCGATGACTTGGGCGATGCGAGAGTCGTAAACGGTGTATTTGCCGGATCGACTTAGTTCGTCGATTACGGCGGTCAGGCTCTGGATCCCCTGGGGGCCGAGTACGTGGATATCGCGCTGCGCGGGTGGCTGGTATCCGGCCAAGGCTAGGGCGAGCGCCCTCTGCTTCGCATCGAACAGAAGGCGATCCGGATTTCGCGAGATTCTGTCGGTTTGACCGAGGAGACCGAATTTGCGGGCCTCTTCCGCGCTGCTTGAGACGCCATTTACCGCAATCTGCCGGAATGCCTTTTCGAGGCGCGGGAGGGCGGCGTCTGTCCCGTTCCAATCGGCCATGGCGCGGACCAGCAGCTCTTTAACGCCGCCGCCGCCGGGGACCAGGCCAACGGACATCTCCGGCAGCCCCATTGCCAGCTCGGGACCGGCCTGGATCGCGGTACAGTGGAGCGCGCACTCGCAGCCCGCGCCGAGCGTGTAGCCGCGCACTGCGGCGACGGTCGGGATGCGGGAATACTTGAGGGCGAGGAACGTGTCCTGTACTTGGCGGAGCATGGCGTCGATCACCGTCCAGTCCTCCGCGATGACCGCGTCCAGCAGCATCTTCAGATTGTAGCCCGCGGAGAAGTGCGGGCCGTCACCGCCGATGACCATGGCGGCGTAGTCGCGCTCGGCGATCTCGCGCGCCCGGTCGGTTACCTGGCAGACGCCGGGACTGAAGGTGCTCATCTTTGTGCGGAACTCCAGGCAGACCACCCCATCACCCAGGTCGACAAGCGCTCCGTCCGCCGTTTCGAAGAGGGTCTTCCCGGCTGCCTTATGCTCAGCAAGGGTCGTATACGCCGGCTCTATTGGAATTGCTACAAAGTCGGGGGCTGCTCCGTTTCCAGCGCCGGCATCGGACGGCAGCGCTTCCGTGCTTGCATGGTTGACATTCGGTCGCGGCGACTTTATCGCGAAGACTCTCACGGTCCGATCCGGCGCGATCCCACGGTAGGAGCGGTGCCAGCCGGTGCGTAAGTCCTCCATTTCGAACGGCCCTAGCTCCCATTGAAATCCCCAGCGCATGACATTGTCGACTGAGAGCGTATCGGATGCGATCCGCGGTCCGGCATACTCTACATAGGCATTGAGCGAGTCCAGAAGCGTGTTGACGAATCGGCCCCACTTCGTGTCGTGGACGGCGGCGATTGCTGCCAATCGCCGGGCCATGGGGAGTTTGATCAGCGCATCTATCTCCGGGATTCGCTGATCTTCGAGCGGCCTATACGAATCGGTCGCCAGATCGAGCGCAAGGATCGCCTTCCCCTCTCGTTTGTAGAAGCCCGCGCCCGACTTATCGCCCAGGCGGCCCGCAGCGATCAGGCACAGTACCGGTTCGGGAAGCTTCAGGCTCTCGCGAAAGGGATCGTCCGGGAGAGCCTGGAACTGGTTCGTG
>JAYTEU010000560.1:0-12186 GCA_043734985.1 Chthonomonadaceae bacterium | reverse complement strand
GCATGGGTGTTCAGCAGATACCGCAGGGTGATGCCAAGGGTTTGAAGCTCCGGCCAGAGCTCTTCGCTGTCGAAGGAGGGATCCACGAGGGCTGCCTCTCCGGTCGCGTCGTCCACCACCACATAGGTGTTGTTGCCCATCGGACCGAGACGGTATTGGTGTATGGCCAACCGCTTCCCCTAATCTCTGACAATCCGTCAGTCCAAGTCGCTTCGCTGCGCTTTGTCCCATGCCTGTTCTGCGAGACGCTTCATCACCAGGCTCTGTTCCCATCGGTCGCTGAACTCCAGGCCATTAGGCAGCGTTATGGCGTATCGCGGCGGGCCAAGCTCGCTTGCAAAGGGAAGTACATCGCCCTCTCCCGCACCCTGCAGCCAGTAGTGCATGGCAGTGGCCCAGAGCCGGACGAAGAACTGTGCGGTATCGCCGTCGCCGTCTCCCACATCGACCTGCACCGCTTCGCCGTTGGAGATCCTCCCGTGCATGTGCGAAGTGCGCTCCAGCACCGGCCTCAGCCGATCCACGGCGCGCTCGTCTTTCCAGCCGTAGAACTCGCCGCAAACTACGAGGTGCGACAGGTCTGCCGTGAACCGGATATCCGGTACCAGCTCGATAAGCTGTAATATTTGCGGCAGGTTCTCCGTGAAGTTGTTTCGGTGAATTTCCACAAAGAACGCAAGCCCCGCATCGTTTGCCAGCGCGCGCCCCTCCCGGCAGATTTCAGCGACTTGGTGGGCCGGCGTGAACGCGTCCGCCGGCTGAGCAAACACGAAATCGGCGTTCAAGCGAACCGCGCGGTCTATCGTCTTGCGGACGTCGTCAATAGAAAACGGCCTGTGGCCAAGAATAAGCCGCAGTCCATGTCGATCGAGCGCGGCACGATATTCCGCCTCATCCGCATCGGTGAGCCAGCACTCGACCGCTTCAAAGTCGGCTTCGCGGACGCGTGCGAACTTCTCATCGAGCGTCCACTCGTCGGAAGCATTCATCGGAAGCTTGCGAAGCGACCACAGAGAGTGCTGAATACGTAATCGGGGAGCGTTTTTGCTGCCATCGTTATATCGGATTAATGGCTGGACCACGGTGAATTTACTCCTTCCAATGGAGCTGGAATTCAGAAGCACTCCGGCTGAAGCCGCCGGGAATCCCGCGCGAGAACCTCGCGGGCAAGGCGGACGTCCGCTTCGATCTGGGCCTTAAGGGCGCCCAGGCTGTCGAACCTCTCCTCGTCCCGGAGCCGAGCGGCAAATCGTATCTCCAAAGCGTGGCCATAGAGATCCTCGTTAAAGTCGAACAAGTACGTCTCGATGGATCGGCCCGCGCCTTCCACGGTCGGCCGTTCCCCTATGCTGCACGCGCCACCGACCTCGCGTCCACCACCAAGGCTCACCTGGACCGCATAGATGCCGTCCTTCGGCACGACTTGCTTCCACTGCGGCAGAAGGTTAGCCGTGGGATATCCGAGCTGCCTGCCCAGTTTGCGCCCTTCGATCACAGTTCCCGCAAGGCGAAACGCATGGCCAAGAACCCTTTCTGCTTCGGCGATGCTGCCGGCGCGAAGTAGCTCTCGAACGCGTGTGCTGCTGGCCGGGCTCCCATCGATCTGAACGGGCTCCAGCGCTATTAGCGAATAGCCATACTTCTGTTGGGATGCCTCGAGAAACGCTGCGTCTCCCGCGCGATTCCGACCGAACGCGAAGTTGTCCCCGACGACGATCTTCTTTGCGCCGAGGGCCGTCCGCAGTACCCGATCGAGAAACGCATCGGGCGAGAGGTCGGCAAGCTGCCGGTCAAACTTCGCTACGACCAGTCCATCGATGCCAAGCTCGGCAACGTAGCGGTTGCGCTGCGCGGGCGTCGTAATGTGGTCCGGCGCGCGGTCAGGCGCGAGAAGCTCCGCGGGATGCCGGTCGAAGGTGAAAACGAGTGACCGTCGCGAGTTCGCGAATGCGTCTTGCGCTGCGGCGCGAATTATGGCCTGATGCCCGACGTGGATGCCATCAAAAGTGCCGATCGCAACGGTAGTATCGCTCAACGGTTCCGACAGAGTTTCGAGGCCGTCGAACAGCTTCATTGGTGCTTCAATACCTTTACGGGCGTAAGCGTATCCGATCCACGGCGTACCACGGCGCAAACTTCTCCCTGCTCGTCGAGAATTGCCGCTAGTTCGGCCAGCGGCGGGGGGCTGGCCCCGAACGTCTTTGTCCCGTCGGTATCAGGCACAATCCCAAAGTGAAGATCACCGGGCGGCGGAAGACAACACCCGGAGCGTACCCGCACCCTACCGCATTCGCGCGCTATCTCTTCGATGGATACGGACTGGCCGTGCAGAAGCCGCTGGAGCCCTTCCTCGCGAAGGGTGTAGTGAGGCATCGCCCGCAGCGCCGCGGAAAGGGGGACCATGGTGGCGTTCAGCGTACCCTCTTCTCTAGCTGTCTCCAACGATTCGAGCGAGTGCGCCTCCCTGAGTGTGAATGCGGTTTCGACGTCTGTGCCGACCCACGTTCGCCGCAGCGTTTTCATGTGCGCGCCCATGCCTGCTTTGGTACCCAAATCGTCCGCCAGCACTCGAATGTACGTTCCGGTCGAGCAGGTGATTTCCAGTTCAGCGTGCGCCTGCGGGCCGGGTCGAAACGCGGTCAGTTCCAACTCCGATATCGTGACTTCACGCGCTTCCCTTTCTACGGTTACTCCCTCGCGCGCCAGTTCGTAAAGTCTGCGCCCTTCGTGATGTCGTGCGGAGACCATGGGCGGCGTTTGGAGTATTTTACCTCGAAAGAGTGGGAGCAGGTCCAGCAGTGTGGCCTCCGTAAGGCCGGAAGCGTCCTTCTCGGCGAGGACGGCGCCGGACGCATCCATCGTGTCGGTGCAAACGCCGAATACAAACTCAGCCTGGTAGTGCTTCCGCGACGACGACAGATACTCCGATAGCCGCGTTGCGACGCCGAGACACAGCACGAGAACCCCGGTCGCATCCGGATCGAGGGTGCCGGTATGCCCGACGCGCTTGGTTTTGAACAGCCGGCGCACTTGGTCGACTACATCGTGGGACGTGATTCCGGCGGGTTTGTCCACGACGAGAATACCGTTACACTGCGCGCTCGGATTCAACTGCACGGCTCTTTCATGGCATGGAGCTGGCGAAGGCACTCAGCAATCACGGTTTCCACGACGTGGTCCAGCGGTGGATCCAGCGAACAGCCCGCCGCAAGCCGATGCCCGCCTCCGCCGAATACGTTCGCAATCCGATTGACGTCGGCGCCCTCGCGAGCGCGCATGCTGATGCGGACCTTCATGCCCGGCGCCTCACGGAACAGGACGCCGATAGCGGCGCCGCGCGTCGCACGCACGTGGTTCACGATTCCTTCCGTCTCCGCGTCTGTCGCTCCAAGCTCTGTAAAATCGGCGGCAGTGACCGTCGCCCAGGCCACCGAGCCATCCTCCGTGGTCCTAAGTGAAGCCAGGGCGCGCCCGAGCAGCTTCAAGCCGGCAAAGGAGCGGTTTTCAAAGACCAGTTCCGCGATCGGCGCGGGCAGGGCTCCCAGCTTCTGCAGCCGGGCCGCGAGGTAAAACGTTGCGGGGGTTACGTTCATAAACCGGAACGACCCGGTATCTGTTATAAGGCCCGTCATCAGACATTCGGCGATCTCGCGCGTGATCAGGCCATTGCCCGGAGGATACCCTTCCGCTGTTCCCAGCGCCCGAAGCAGACCGTAGATCAACTCCGCAGTGGCCGCCGCCGTGGAATCGATGATACGAATATCCCCGAACGGCGCATCTCCGACATGGTGGTCGATATTGATCGATGTGGGAGCGGACTGCAGCGTGCTGAGCTGGCTCCTGCCGGCGCGCTCGAGCGCGCCGGCATCGACCACAATCGCAAGCTGGAAGTCTCGGCGGTCGGTAGAGGTCTGGATCCACTCAGCGCCGGGCAGGAAGGTATATACGTCCGGCACGCCATCGGTCGATATCGCAACAACGTCCTTGCCCATTGCACGAAGCGCGTGGGTAAGCGCCAGCGTGCACCCGAGGGAGTCGCCGTCCGGATTGACGTGCGATGCGACGACGATGCGCTCGGCCGCGCGAATGGCCTCCACCGACTCCTTGTAGTATCGTCTCACTTGGGCTCCTGAACAACTTCCGCTGCGGGCGCCTCTAACTCCTCCGGCCGCGGTTTCAGATCGTTCTCCACGGTGTGCAGCAAGTCGAATATGCGCTGGCCGCGCTCGATGCCGATATCATGCTGGAATACCAGATCGGGCGCGACTCGCAGATGGGCTCTGCGCGCAAACTCTCCGCGAAGGAGACCCGACGCACTGTTCAGCGCCTTAATGCTCTGCGCCTGTGCTTCCGTATCGCCAAGCACGCTCACATACACCTTTGCATGGCGCAAATCGCGGGTAATCTCGGCTCCCGTCAGCGTTACAAACCCAAGGCGGGGATCGCGCAGGTCGCGCCGTATCATCTCGCTGAGCTCCTGGACCAACTGCTCCTGAATTCGCTCCTGTCGTATGCTCATCGTATTCCCTGCCCTTTCCGGTGGAGTGGCTACAGAAGTTCCAGGTCCACTGCGCCCACTTCGATTGCGGGATTGCTCTCAAGGCTCTCGACAACCTTGTCCAGCACCCCATTAAGGTACTGTACGTCGTTTGAGACGCAGGCGATACCAATCGTGGCGCGCCGCCACTTATCCAGGTCGTCGACTTCCGCGATCGAGACGTTGAATTTCCGACGCGTCGTCTCGATCAAGCTCTTGACGACCGAACGCTTGTCCTTCAACGACTCAGCCGCGTGGAGATAGAGCGTTACCGTGAGACTGCCGATATGCATTTTCATGTGCGCATTGTTGTTGAGTCACGGGTCAGGGCCGCATCACCTGCTTCATTTCGAAGCATTCAATCGTGTCCCCTGGCTCGTAGACTTCGTTGTAATCAGAGAGTGTCAGGCCACATTCAAACCCCTGCAAGACTTCTCTGGCATCGTCCTTGACCCTCTTGAGGGTGTCGATCTTACCTGTATACAGAAGTTCAGTGCCTCGCCGGAGCCGCACTTCGCCACCGCGCACCAATTTGCCTTCGGTGACATAGCTGCCCGCGATCGTAATGCCCTTGGGAGTGCGGAACCCCTGTCTCACTTCGGCCCTGCCGAGCGGCGATTCTTCGTAGATCGGCGTGAGCATGCCCTTCATGGCCTTCTCAACGTCCGCCGTAAGGTCGTAGATGATGTTATAGGTGCGAATCTCCACGCCGGCACGTTCCGCGGCTCGAAGCGCGCCGGAATCCGCCTTTACATTGAAGCCGATCAGAAGTGAGTTCGTCGCAGCCGCAAGATCGACGTCCGTCTCGCTGATGCCTCCGACACCGCTTAACTTCACCATCAATCGGACCTCGGTCTCAGTTTTGTTCTCTTCGACCTGCGCCAATTCGCCAATTACCGCTTCCACGCTGCCCTGCACGTCGCCCTTTACGATCAGGTTGAGATCTTTGACCACACCTTCGGATACCTTGCGCGCAATGTCCGCAAGTGTAATGCGCTTGATCGTACCCTCAAGGCGGTTGGAACGCGCCTCTTGCTGGCGGCTCTCACCCATTGCACGGGCTTCCTTATCGTTCTTGACCACGCGAACCGTGTCGCCCGCATCCGGCGCGGAGTTAAGTCCGACTACCTCGACCGGCATTGCGGGCCCAGCCTTTTGAATGCGCTCGCCGCGGTCGTTCGTCATCGCGCGGACCTTGCCGTAAACGATGCCGGCAACCAGACTATCCCCGACCTGAAGCGTGCCGGACTGGACCAGGATGGTCGCGACCGGACCGCGCCCTGCTTCGGTTCGGGCTTCGATAATGGTCCCCGACGCAGCTCCTGTCGACACGGATTTCAGCTCATTTACATCGGCGAGCAGGAGGATATAGTCGAGGAGGGCATCGACTCCTTCGCCTGTTTTTGCCGAGACCGGGACTGCGATCACGTCACCGCCGTACTCTTCCACCACCAGGCTGTGCTCGGTAAGCTGCTGCTTTATGCGGTCCGGCTTCGCGTCGGGCTTATCGATCTTGTTGACCGCCACGATAAGCGGCACCTTTGCCGCCTGTGCGTGGTGAATAGCTTCCACCGTCTGCGGCATGATTCCATCATCCGCGGCCACTACCAGGACGACGATATCGGTCACACTCGCACCGCGGGCCCGCATCTTCGTGAATGCTTTATGCCCGGGTGTATCCAAGAAGGTGATCTTTCGCTTCTCGTTGTTGTGATCGACCTCGATCTGATAGGCGCCGATATGCTGCGTTATGCCGCCGAATTCGCCTTCGACTACGCTCGTCTTTCGGATAGTATCGAGCAGCGTGGTCTTGCCGTGGTCGACGTGACCCATGATAGTCACAACGGGCGGGCGAGCGCTTGCCGCGCCACTGGGAGATCTATGTTTCGCCGGAGGCGGCGCGACGACTGGCTTCTCGACCACCTTGAGCTTTAGCGTGTACCCAAAGGCCGCCGCAAGCCGTTCCGCCAGCGGACGGGGCAGGCGCTGGTTAGCGCCCATCAACTCGCCCATTTCCATCAGCTTCTTCACTGCGGCCTTCAGCTCTACTCCCATAGCGGTCGCGAGATCCTTGACCGTCGTGTCGCCGGTTACCTCCGCGATCTTGCCCGCGGTTGCCGCCTTTCCGAGCAGACCTCGGACTGTGTTAGCCGTTTCGATATCTAAAATGGGGTTGATCCCAGCGGAGTCTATTCCAAGCCCCTTCAATTGCGCGACCAATTCGGAATTGGTCATGGTAAGCTCTTTTGCCAGGTCCGCCAGTCGGACGCCTGGAGATTCAGCCAATCGCATTACTACTCGCTTTCTCGCGGCGCCGTGCCGCAATTCTCAATATGCAGTGCAATTCCGCTCACGGGCCCATTCGCAAGTTGCGGCACGGCGGCAGATCCAAACGCAAATGCAGGCCTATCGCCGGCGCCGACCGGAGCTGAAAGCGAGCCGTCGTCTGCAGTGGCAGGTTCTCCACCCAACCGGAGAACCTGCGATTCCAGTTCCTGGTAGAGGCTGTCTGGGAGGGCCGATGCCTTCAGCGACCTTTCCAGCTTCTTCTGTTTCCGAGCGAGCGCAATGCAGGGAGACTGCGCGCAAACGTACGCGCCGCGGCCAGGCAGTTTGCCCTTCGAGTCATAAACGACTGCGCCATCGGGCTGCCGAACCACGCGAAGCAGACCTCGCTTCGCGTCCGAAGTCCGGCACGCGACACAGGTACGAATAGGGATATGTTTTGGTTTGATCATGTACTGATTCACTCGCCGCGACCGGTGGAACCGTTCGAGCCAATGTCAGCACGGAGGCAGAAGATTAGAAGCGGAGACGGGCCGCGCCCAGTTGTCTGAGCAGCGCCGCGGCGGCGGAGATGCGACCGCGAAGCCCGGAGTCAAGCAGCAGAGGGGCGCCATTAGCGCCAACATGAATCGCAGGTGCTAAATCATGATCGCTCTCCCGTGCGTGCTGAGCGGACGGTAACCAGCGCTTTCGCACTCCGCCCGCGCTTAACATCCCATTTCAATCCTGTTCCAACCGCACTAACTATCGCCTCGTTAGGCGCCACCTTAAAACGCCCGCATTGATATTCCCTCACCGCACCGACTCGCATCAATTGCGAGATTGTCGCTGCATGCCGCCTCGCAGAACCCTCTGCCAGGTACAGCTCACCGAACTCACAATACTGACGGCCACCTATCACAACGAATAAGCGCGGCGTATTCATTCTACGCCAGTTTCTTCCGTGGGCTTTGGTTCGGACAAGGAACCTGCGGCAGCAGACGAATTTTCCGTGATCTCACTTGTCGCAGGCAGATGCCCGTTGCCCACTACCGGAGCGCCAATAGCGATGATATCGTCGTTTAAGGGCGGCGCAAGCTCCTCTTGCCCGATCGCAAGGCTGCTAGTGTCTTCGGAATCGCCCTCGTCGACCTGCTCGTCATCGTCCTCTTCTGCGTGCTGCGTGATCGCCATCAATGCTGCGCGATTTACCTGCGCCTCGCTTCGGATGTCGATGCGCCACCCTGTAAGGCGAGCTGCCAGCCGCACATTCTGCCCTGCCTTGCCGATCGCGAGCGACAACTGGTTGTCCGGCACGATTACAAACGCGCTCTTATCATCTTCCTTGGCGGTTACTTTAACGGCCTTCGCGGGTGAAAGCGCCTCGCCGATAAACAGCGCGGTATCCGCATTCCAGCGAACGATATCGATTTTTTCGTCGTAGAGTTCGTTCACAACCGCCTGGACCCGGCTGCCTCGATGCCCAACGCAGGCGCCGACTGGATCGACTTTCTCGTCGCGACTGGTGACCGCGATCTTGGAGCGGGCACCAGGCTCGCGAGCGACGCTCTTGATGGTGACCACGCCGTCGGCGATCTCTGGAACCTCCAGCTCAAACAACCGGCGGATAAGACTCGGGTGGGTTCGGGAGACGACTACTTGGGGTCCCTTTGGCGTCTCTTTCACTTCGAGAACATATACTTTAATACGGTCGTTGAAGTGGTAGGGTTCTGTGTCGACCTGCTCCTGGACAGGCAGAATCGCGTCCAGTTTTCCGAGGTTCACAATGGCGTTTCGGCCCTCGTGGCGCTGCACGACCCCGGTAACGACTTCGCCAACCTTATCATTATATTCGTCGAATATCTTACGGCGCTCCGCCTCGCGGATACGCTGTACCACGACCTGCTTGGCCGTCTGAGCGGCGATTCGGCCGAAGTTGCCCATTGAGACCGGCTCTTCGAGAGTCTCCCCAACGACTAGGTCCGGGTCGACTTTATGAGCATCGTCCAGGGAAACCTCCGCCGGGTCTTCCGTCGGGCCTTCGACTACGGTTCGCACGGTAAAAACACGGTACGGCTCGCTTGCCGACTTGTGCTCGTTAATTATGACCCTGATCTCGGCACTGGTGGGATAGTTCTTTTTAAAGGCAGTTGCAAGCGCAGATTCTACTGTTTCCTTGAGCGTGTCAAGTGGTATGTCCTTCTCTTTAGAGATCTGCTGGAGCGCGTCAATAAATTCACCGTTCATGGCTGCGTCTCTCCCACCACTATATCCGCGACATGCGTCTACAATTATTCAACCGCCGGCGCTTGGCAAACAGCGCAGGCAGGCAGACCAGGGAGCGCCCACTTTGAGCGCTGCCACCTGTGTTTCAAATGCTTGATTATCCGATGCTATTCAAAATTTCCAAATAGCCGGAGTAATAGAAAAGAGTGGGGCAGAAGACCCACTCTTTGGAGACGAGTGTATAGGAACTGCTTGTAAGTATATCATAGGGCGACCAAAAAAGCAAGGGGCGAACGGCTTCAGACCAGTCGCCCCGTCACTTCAGCCGCCCCGGAATCGGCTGCAATTCATGACCGAATTCCATCAATCCGAACACCTTCGACTAGAGCTTAAAGACGCTTTCGTCCAGTCCTTGATTTACGTGAACATCACGGTAAACGGTGACGCCTGCCTGCTCACCGTCCCGATTATAGGCCTCCAGTCGCGTGGGGAACCATATCCCGGGCGAGACCTCTTTCGGCTGAAGATACCAAAACGTACCGTTCAGTTTGCCCTGTTGGCTGTACTCTTCCCTCTTCACCACGATCTTAGTCTTAGGGTCGATCCAGACCATACGATGGGAGGTATCCAGCTTCTGGTCCTTGTACTGAACGCGGAAAAGAGCGCACTGGACGCCCTTGACGTCCGCCATGCGCCTGAACTCACCCTCGGCGGTCTCCAAATACCCGCTGGAGACAAAACCGACGTCAAGCAGCGTCTTCTTCTTACCGGGCGCCGTACCCAGGTTCATTGTGGACTTTGCCCCGAGCGCCTTGACATACTGCATCGTGTTGTTCACGATCAGCGTCAAGTTCGAAGCGCCAATGGTAGCATCGAGACGTATCTTGTTCTCCTCTTTATAGCGGACCTTGATATCGCCTCGGAGCTTGTAGATGTAGCCGAAATCCTTGTGGATCTTTTCGCCGGCTCGCTCGTCATAGTGATCCACCCGAACGGTGGCGCTGAAATCATCCAGCTTCGTAGGCACATAGTCCCGGATGTTCTGGCTTGGCTCGGCGGCGGTGGCCTTGTTTCCCGCCGCAACTCCCATGCCCAAAACACCCAGCGCCACTAGCCCCGCTACAACGACGCGCCGCGATTCGCGCTTTACGCTGAACATACGCGTTCGTTCTCCTTTGTTGCCTTGCCTGTAACTGCTGCCGGCCCGGCCGCCCGCGAATGCAGAGACCGAACACTCCTCTTCTGAGACGATGCCAACCCGCGATTGTTTCAGTATGCAAGGAATACCCGAAGTCCCGGGCGAATTATTCACCATACCGTGTTTGCTACGATTGTGAATTGTGAATTGCGTCACAATCGTACTTGTCGCTGTTCGTATTCCAGAGAAATTTAACAGTTGGAAGGCCGGAGAATTGAAACCACCAGAATCGCTGTTGGAGGCGACGTTCCTGCACGCACAGGGTATCGGGGAGACAACAGAGCGCAGGCTTTGGGAGGCGGGAGCCCATGACTGGGAGAGCTATCTCACCGAATCCGAGAGGCCCTGGCCGATTACAGGCGCGCAGCGAGGGCTGCTTACACCCGTGATCGAGGAGTCCGTCGCACGTCTCGAGGATGAGGACTTTGCATGGTTTGCACAGCGGCTGCCCCAATCCGAGCATTGGCGCGCGGTACCCGCGTTTGGACACAGGATCGCATTTGTCGACATAGAGACAACCGGCGGCATGGCCCCGGACGACCTGACAGTCGTTGGCATATTCGACGGCTACCGGATGCGGCAGTTTGTTCGCGGGGTCGACATGGAGCGCGTGCCGGAGGCTTTGGAGGAGGCTGCAATCCTGGTAACCTTTTTCGGAACCGGCTTCGATCTGCCGTTTTTGCGCCGCGCCTTCCCTCAGCTTCCCCTGCCCCAACTCCACGTGGATCTTTGCTATATGCTTCGCAAACTAGGTTACCGGGGAGGTCTGAAAAGCATCGAGTCGCAGATGGGCATCCAACGCTCGAACGCGACAACCGGACTGTCGGGCTGGGACGCGGTGCGGTTGTGGCAGGAATACCGTCAGGGGCGAGATTCGTCGCTGGAGGTACTCCTTCAGTACAACGCGGAGGATGTCCGCAACATGTCGGACCTGCTATCGGAGGGCTATCGAAGGCGCGCCCGGCGACTGCTGCACGGGGAAGATTGACTTGCGCCAGGCGGAGATTGATACTAATGCTTACTATTTCCTCGCCGGTCACGCTCCGAAGAAGTTATAGGTCCGTGCGTTCAGTACCAGACTCATCAGCGCCCACAGGCTCCCCATCACGCAGTCTCCCAAAATGAGGCCCAAAAAGAAGGGTAAAAACTGGCGATAGGCGCGAAGCCCTCCGTACCGCATAGTAAGTCCCTTGAGCGCCCAGGCAATGACCATTGGCATCCAGACCAGGTGAATTGCCCACGACGAGGAGATCGCGTAGCCGAGCGGGTGCAGCGGAAATCCGAAAAAGCGGAAGCGAAGAACGAGTAGGCCGAGCGTTGTCAGAAAGCCGACTCCCATGGCGCCGGCGGCCTGTCCGTTTGGGCGTGGATCTAGCGAGAGGTTGACCCAGTTGTTCATACGCACGAAAGCCTGCTGCGCATGGCCGGAACCCTGATTGAACTTCGCGGAGGCGCCGAGGGCATACGCCTGATGCTCGAAGGCCCAGAATGCCGCCAGAGTGCCGATCAAGGTGGCTAGCATGATCGCGGCAAACATGCGACGGGCGTCCATACGGCGAAGTTTCGCCATCTGAAGGCCCTCCAGGCCGATTGGCATTGTGTCGCTGCGATGGGCGCGAGTCAGGGCGAAAGTGAACGTGAAGAAAGCGAGGTCCGCCTGACGCAGTCCGGCGGCGGAAACCACGCGCGGCAGCATGCTGTCCGGCCCCATAAAGTGGAAATCGTGAACGGGCGCTCCCAGTTCGGCACGTATCCGCGTAACGACCGCGATCGTCGGAAGATAGATAGCGAAGAAGACCCCGGCAACCCACCATGCCACGCCCGCGGAAAGGCAGAAACACATGAGCCCGATCAGCCCCGCTGCCAGGCCAAAGAGCGCAGCCCGCTCGGACAATGCCTCGTCTGACCCATCCTCGTGAGATTTAGTGTCCCGTTTTAAGGCCGAATTCCACATTCGCTT
>JAYTEU010000559.1:0-7198 GCA_043734985.1 Chthonomonadaceae bacterium | reverse complement strand
AGCGAGAGCATCGTAGCGGCTGTCAGTCGACGTGCATTGATTATTTTCAAGGTCGGTGTCGGATGCATTCCGGTCTCCGGAAACTGGTAATGCTTAGGTTGTTAAATGGTCGGCGCTAATGCGCGCGCCTTCGTGAAATCGTACGCACGCGCGACGTCAATCGTTGACAATAGATCGGAAAAGTGTGATAATGAGACGGTAAAATAACACTTTATTGCTCTCCTCGCAGTTCGTTTTGTGTCTTTCCGCGCTAATTTATGTTGGGCGTGGCGCCTCACGGGTGTATTAATGTTCGGACTGGGTTCCGCGGCGGGAACCCGCTGGGGCGTGGCGGGGTTCGTACCGCGCCGCGAAAGGAGATTGGCTCGATGTTCCAGAGGATATGGCGATATTTGAACGCTCTCATCAACGGTAAGCTTGACGAATGGGAAGATCCCGAGATCATCCTAAATCAGGCCACTAAGGAGATGAAAGAGAACCAGATCAAGAACCGCGAACTGGCGGTGCAGGCGATTACCCAGAAGAATAACTTACAAGCGGAAGTCGATAAAGAAGAGCGGATGGTGGCGGAGCTCGAGCGGCGCGCGACCCTGGCTGTCCAGTCCGGGAACCGAGAGTTGGCGAAGCAGTTCCTGAAGGAGAAAGCGCTCCACGACCAGACTTTGACCAGCATGCGGGGCAACCTCGTGTCGGCGTCGGAAGCGGCCGAAAAGGTCAAGCTCGCCATCAAGTCCGAAGAGGAGCGAATCCGCCGGAAGACCGCGGAAGCGCTGGCTATGAAGGCCAATATGAAGCAGGCGCAGATACAGATTAAGATCAACAAGGCGCTCGACCAGTTCCAATTCAGCGAAAACGAGCAGCAGTGGTCGCACGTTAACGAGCGCATCACTTCCATGCAGTCCGAGGCTTCCGCGCGCGCTGAGATCGCCAATACCAGTATCGACGCGAAACTGCGCGACATGGAGGTCTCCCAGATGGACGCCGAGGCCGATCGGCAGCTTGCGGAGCTCGAGGCCAAGATGAACATGGGAACTTCGCCAGCTTCCAACTATAACACGAATACCGTGCAGCAGGTCCAGACACTGGGGGGAGGCACGACCAGCGCGTCGGGCAACGGCAACGGAAAGCCCGAGAGCGATATCGATCGCCAGCTACGCGAGCTCGAAGAGAAGCTTGGCCGCAAATAGTCGGCGCGAAATGAGAGTTCCCAACTAGATGAGCATACCGGATAGATTGTTTCGACTCGCCAAGGGCAAGATCGGCGAGATTCGCGAAATGTTCGACAACCAGGATGAGGAGATCGATCCGGAACTAATAGCCCGGATTGAGCGGTCCCAGGCGCGCAAATCCGCAAAGGACGAGCTATCGGACGCCCTGGACGGCACCGTGCCCGCTAAACCGTCGACCTCCTATACCGCGACGCCGGTCCGCCCGTCGCCCACCTATACAGCGCCGCCGGTCCGCCCGTCGTCCGGCTTACGTTCGCCGGAAGAGATACGTGGAGGATCTCCCATGCAGACAAACAACGTAAACCCGGGCGATGACGACCGTCTGGCGGATCACTACCGTCTGCTTGGACTGGAGCCGGGCTCGGACTATGCAACGGTGCAGGCTGTCTACGAGAAGCTCCTGTCCCGATGCCTGCCGGACCGGTTCCCTGCAGGATCGCCTGAGGCGCTGGAAGCCAAGGACATCCAGGCAAGGCTCGAAGCTACCTACAAGGTGCTGCGCGAAGAGCTCGACCCCACCGCGCGCCGCTTCGAAATGCTGGAGATCTAGTCTGCGCCGGGAGAATCAGAGTGGCTCGTCCGACAAAATTGAGTGACGATCGGGTCCAGTCCGAATTGAAAAGCCTTGCGGGCTGGACCCTGACCGAAGGTAAGCTGCACAGGTCGTTCAAATTCGCCGATTTCATCGCTGCCTGGGGATTTATGTCCAAGGTCGCCCTGTTAGCGCAGTCGATGGACCATCACCCCGAATGGTCTAATGTGTACAATACCGTAAGCGTGGCGCTCTCCACACACGACGCCGGTGGGATAACGAAACTCGATTTCGAATTGGCACGCAAGATCAATTCCAATGCCTGATGAAGAATTCGATCTCCGACGCTCGCTTTGGAGCGCTGTCCGCCAGCCTGCCATCCTCTTGTTTTCCCTAGTTTTGCTGCTCACAATAGCGCTGTATGTCGCAAAACAGCGGGGCTGTGCCTGCGAGGGTTCGTAGGGCCGTCCGCCGAAGATCAGCTCGACCTTGCTTTCCATCGCCTCGCCGACGCCGAATTGACCGGATTGGCTGCGGCCTCGAATATACGCGCGCGATTTGAAGTGAGCCTCCCTCGGCTCAGGAGTATTGGTTATGAAGGTTCCTATCTACATGGATCACGCGGCGACGACCCCCGTATCGGAAGAGGTCGTTTCCGCAATGCTGCCCTACTTTACCCAGTTTTACGGAAACGCCTCGGCCATCCACTCGCTGGGCGCCGCAGCGCGCGAAGCCATCGAGACCGCAAGGGAATCCGTGGCTCTGGCGCTGAATGCCACGCCGGAGGAGATCGTCTTTACTTCCGGCGGAACGGAGTCCGACAACACGGCAATTCGGGGTCTCGCCGGGCCGCACGCGCCGAAGGGCCGGCATCTCCTCTGCAGCGCGATCGAGCACCATGCCGTGCTGGAGACCCTGGAGGCGGTTGCCGAACAGTCCGGTCATGAACTGGAAGTCGTGCCCGTGGACACAGACGGCCGGATCGATCCCGGCGAGATCGCAAAGCGCATCCGTGCCGAGACCGCGCTGGTGTCCGTCATGCATGCCAACAACGAGATCGGGACGATCCAGCCTATCGCCGTGATCGGCGCCCTCTGCCGCGAGCGAGGCATACCGTTCCATACCGACGCGGTTCAGACGGTCGGGAAGCTTCCAATAGACGTGCGCGCGATGCACATCGACCTCCTGAGCCTGTCGGCGCACAAGCTGTACGGCCCCAAGGGAATTGGGGCCCTCTATATCCGTCGCGGAGTTAGTTTGGAGCGATACCAGGACGGCGGGCAGCAGGAGCGCGGGAGGCGTGGTGGAACTCTCAACGTGCCTGGAATCGTAGGATTGGGTAGAGCGATCGACATTTCAGTATCGGATATTGAGGCCGAGGGAGCACGTTTGACTGGCCTGCGGAATGGTCTCCTTGATGCGATCGAGGCTCAAATCGACGGCGTGCGGATTATCGGCAACCGAACGTTGAGGCTGCCGATGAATGTCCATGTCTGTATCGAGGGCATTCAAGGCGAGGCTCTGCTGCTTGCGCTGGATGCCGCTGGGATATGCGCATCCGCCGGGTCCGCTTGCGCCGCCGGGTCGACCGATCCTTCGCACGTATTGAAGGCGCTCGGCATCGACCGCGACCTGGCGCGCGGCGCACTTCGCCTGACGCTTGGCAAATCCACAGGACGGGACGAGATCGACTACCTGGTAGAAACGCTTGCACGCGCAGTGCGGAATTTACGGCGGTTAGGCTCTCGAAATTGAGGCCGCAAGCGCTCAATTCAACTGCTTTCGCACAACTAAAATGCCACCACAAGCAAAATTGCCATGCAATGCCTGAGTCGCAAATATGAAAAAATATTCACGACATCGGCAAAAACTTCTTGACAAACCAATTCCGCTGTCTTATAATACGACTTAGGCACTGTTTGTACATCCATTGAGTTATACGCTTCAGGCGACATTGTGAACAAAAGTTCAGAACGTTAATCGTTTGCTGAAACCTGGCTGCGAGCACTACGGAACGCGCGATTCCCGCAGCTTTGTTCTAGCGTAAACGGAAACCTTTGTAAACGGAAACCTATTTCAAATCCGGCCGATACTTCAGTCATCGGGTTGCCGCACCGCGCGGGCCGCAGTATCCTGTGAACCTCCTAATCCTATACACTTAAGGGAAGTGTTCATGCGAGATCGCAAGCAATCATCGTCCAGCCCACGACCATTCGACTGACCTGGCCTTGTGAAAAATGGTACGTAGTTTTGTACGCGACAGGCGCCAGTCAATCTGTATGCCGAATAGTGTGAGGAGAGGAGTGGCTTAATGAGCGACATGACCGCTGTTCTGGAAAGGCCGCAGGTCCGCACGGGGGAAGAAACCTCGAATGCGCGTCCTATGGATACCGATCTGATGGAGGACGAGGTGGACGACTCGTTCGACCGGGAGCCTGGTGACGACCTACTGCACCTTTACGATAGCGGACCGGGAGCAGGCGACTCTGAAGATGGCCCCACAATGAGCGCAACCCTCCGACAAGCGGAAAACGCGGAACACAGCATGGATACGGTGAAGAGCCTGCTTTCTGAAGACAGCGACAATCCCCGAAACGATGAAAGCCTCCAGGTCTGGATGAGCCGCGCGCGCGGTGCGCAGCTTCTTACGGCCGACGAAGAGATTCGACTCGCCCGAGCCGTTCAGCGCGGCGACAAACAGGCCAAGGATAAGCTAACCGAAGCGAACCTCAGGCTGGTTGTCTCCATCGCGAAGAAGTACAGCGTCCGTGGCATACCCCTACCCGACTTGATCCAGGAAGGCAATATCGGACTCATTCGCGCCGTTGAAAAGTTCGATCCCAGCAAGGGTTACCGCTTCAGCACCTACGCCACCTGGTGGATTCGCCGCGCAATCGCCCGGGCAATCATCAATCAAGGCCGCACGATTCGCATCCCCGTCTACGTCGCCGAAATTATCCACAAACTCGTCAAAGCCAGCAGCCGCCTCCGCCAGCAGCTTCTCCGCGATCCAACCGTGGAAGAGATCGCCCGCGAGCTGGAAGTGCCTGTCGAGCGAGTCAATGAGATCATGCGGATCGCACTGGAGCCCCTCTCGCTTGAGACACCCGTCGGAGAGAAGGACAACAGTCAGCTCGCCGATTTCATCCAGTCGCACACGGCGATTTCGCCCTCGGAAGCCACGCTGAACTTGATCAGACGGGAGCAGATCGAAGAGGTTCTGAACAAGCTCACCGGGCGGGAGAAAGAGGTTCTCCGCATGCGTTTCGGGCTTGACGACGGTTATGCTCGCACCCTTGAAGAGGTCGGCTGCCGCCTGCGAGTGACGCGCGAGCGCGTTCGCCAGATCGAGCTGCGCGCGCTCAAGAAGCTGCGCCACCTGGGGCCGAGCGAACTCATTCGCCAGTAATCGGGTCTGCCTCTGATGGCGAAAGACCGGTTTGTACAGCAAGCAGGAGACGATCGTCTCCTGCTTGTTTGTCTCTTCCATGCCGGTAATTTTACGTACATTTTTACCGACTAAGGTATTATTGTAGTGAAAGACGTCTCTTATTAGTAGGTTCGTACTGGAGGAATAGGCCCGTCGATCGAATAATGTTGAATCCTGCTAAAAGAGTGTGCAAAAAGCGCCAGCCGCCCCACCACCCGCACGTGGGTCCCCGGGCAGAGGGAGTTGTTACGCCTTGTACAAGTCGGTCCCCCCAAAATTGGGGGTTAGGGGGCGTGCCGTTCCCCCCAAATTGGGGGCTGGTGGGCGTATTCTGCGCTTTACGGTCCCTCTTTAAGCCCCGATGCGCCCTGCTGCTCATTGCTGTGGCAGCCTGTCTCGCTTGTTGGAGCGCGGGCGCCGATTCGCAGCCGCAAGCCGCTCGCCCGTTCGTCGAGTTCGACTTTGTCCGCGGGGCCGACGGCTTGGGCTGGACGGCCGCACACGACGTTACACGCATGCAGGCGACGCGCGAGGGACTTCGTATCGATATCGGCGGCGGGGACCCCTATGTTTATGCGCCAGCCAGGGACTATCCCGCGAACCAGCCATTGTGGCTGATCGTCCGGTGCAAATCCGACCGAGGCGGCGAGGCCCAGGTTTTCTATTTCAGGGACGGTCCGATCGAGAAGGACTCGGTCCATTTCGATTGCAGGCCGGGAGTGTGGGAGGAGGCGCGCATTCCACTGCCCGCCCTGGGCAAGGGGTACCGCCTCCGGTTCGATCCGCCGGCCGATACGGGTTCCTGCGTTATCGCGCGGATTTCGGCACAGGCCAGGACGAACTTTGCCGAGCCGGAGTGGCCCGAGCCGGACCCGCCCAACCCGGTCAACGACAAGGTCGCGATTCAGTCCGGCGATCTGCGTCTGGTGATTGCCTCGGCGCAATGGAACGATTTCGTGCTGACTGTCGACGGGCATCCGATGGCTATCGGCCATACTCGGCCGTTAATAGGCGTGATCGAAGACGGCCGGCCGGCATGGATCGAGATCGGGAAAGAGGTCAAGGCAGGCAGGGCCGTTCGTATCGGCGCGTCGATCGAGAGCACGGTGACGCTGGCGGAGCCTGGCGGAGCTCTCTGGCGCATACGGCAGTCGTTTTCAGCGGCGGCGGTTCCAGGCGCCATCGAAATCAAGACCGAGGTGACGGCTGACCGCGACCGGAATGTGCTGCACCTGCCGATGCTTGTAATCCTGCCCGGTTCGCGCTCGTTCGGCGCAAGCAAGGATCATGCGCTCTTCGCTGGGCTGGAGTATCTGGATGCGAACGAGCCGAGCAGCAGCGAGGCCGATATCATCGGTCCCGGCTCTCATCGGCAAGTTCCAGACTCAATGAAATCCACGCTGCCGCTAATGGCGGTCGAGAAGGACGGGCGGTATATCGGTCTTGCCTGGAAGCCAGACCCCGCCTACTGCGCGCTCTTCGACTCGCCGGATCGTCGACTGAAGTCGGGCGGCCATGCCCTGGGGATACTCTATCCAGGGTCGGATGGGCACAATCGCGAGGAAGGGAGCCTGCTGCCCTATGAGCCGAAGCTGCTTCGTGCCGGGCAGACGCTTACCCTCTATGCCACGATTCTCGGCGGCAAGGGAATCGGCGTGGTTCCGGCAGTTCAGCAATATGTAGCGCTGCGAGGTCTGCCGCCTCTGCCGAAGACCGGGTTGAGCCTACAAAAGTACGTCGACCAGGCGGCGGCGGGATGGCTGGATTCAGGAGCAGGTGAAGGCGGGCGCTATCGGCACGCGCTTCCGGGCGATTTCAAACCGCAGCCTGCCGCCGATGCGGCTGTATACATGGATTGGCTGGCGGGAAGGACCGCGAACGCAGCGCTCGCCGCGCGCCTGCGTACCGCTGCGGAGGCTGCGCTTGCGCAAACGCCCGGTACGGAACTGAACTTCGCAGGCGTTGGCCATGTGCGCTATCCGGTTCCCGCGCTGGCGTTCGGCCATG
>JAYTEU010000558.1:0-4853 GCA_043734985.1 Chthonomonadaceae bacterium | reverse complement strand
CAGGATTTGGCAGCGGAATGGAGGGCCGATTTCGACATCCTTCTGTTGGGCGGTCCGGAAGTAGCGGCACATTCAATCGCCTGGCAGGGCCACGGCGCCCGTACCGTGTGGTGCGTCGGCGCGCCGGAACTGGCACATTCGACTGCGGACCGCGTGGCATTCGTATGCCTGCAAATCATGGAGAAGAGCGGCTCGTCCACTCTAATTGGAACGGCTTCGACGTTTGGCAAGGACGTACTGCCGAGAGTGGCGGAGGCGGCAGCGTTGCCCATGATTTCGGATGCGATTTCAATCGCCGGCGGCGGTCTGCGGTTTCGCCGTCCGATGTTTGCCGGTAATATTGTCGCAACGGTGGAAATCGAGACACGATCGGCCGTTTTTTCGGTTCGATCCTCCGCGTTCGGAGAGCCGCGAAACGACCTTCCGCCGAGCGAGGTGAAATCCGTTGCCTTCGATTCATCGGCCTATCCTAGCGGGTCACAGTGGGTCTCGATGGAAGCCCCAGAGCGGTCCAGGCCGGACCTGACTGCAGCGCGTGCCGTCGTATCGGGCGGAAGGCCGCTGCGCGATGCCGAGACATTCGAGAAGCTGATGGGCGGGCTCGCCGACGTTCTCCATGGAGCGGTAGGCGCAACTCGGGCCGCGGTGGACAGTGGAATCGCTCCGAATGAGCTGCAAGTCGGGCAGACGGGCAAGGTCGTTGCTCCGGATCTGTACATAGCCGCGGGAATCTCCGGCAGTGTCCAGCACCTCGCTGGGATGAAAGATTCGCGCGTTATCGTGGCGATCAATACCGATCCCGATGCGCCGATCTTCGAAGTCGCGGATTTCGGACTGGTAGCGGACCTGCATCAAGCCGTGCCGGAATTGATGCAGGCACTGAAGGCATCGATGCAGAAATAGCGGCCATGGCCACTCGAACCCTTTTCTTCCACATTTCGACGGCGGGGCAGGTTATCTTCTATTGCCTGTCCGTCATTAGCCTGATGGCGTGCTTCCATGGCGTATTTCGTAGGTTTCGTCTCTGGCGGAACGGCAGGCCGTTCGTATGGCCTCAAGATTGGCCCGCGCGGATACGGGATCTGTCAGCTCAGATATTGGCGCACAGGCGCATCCGCCGTAGAACGCTGGCGGGCGCCATGCATATGCTCCTTTTCTACGGCATGTTCGCGCTCTTTGTCGGAACGAACATTGTGGCGGTCGAGCACTACGGCGCGCTGGTATTTGGCGAGCACTGGCTCTATAAGGGCGCCTTTTACCTGGGCTGCAAGCTTACCCTTGACGTATTCGGCCTCGGACTGTTGGTCGCCGTTGGCATAGCTCTTGTCCGGCGATGCTGCTTCAAACCGGCGAGCCTGGGCCAGGACTGGCGCGACGGCGCGTTTCTAGCCCTGTTGTTTGCCGCGACAGTGACGGGTTTCCTGCTTGAAGGCGCGGGACTTGCGTCCGATCCGCGAAGGGCTGCATTCGCGGCATTCTCCCCTGTCGGAGCGGTGTTTGCGGGCGGTCTCCACGCGCTTGGCCAGTCAGTCGGCGCTTATGCAGTTCTCTGGTGGATCCATACTCCTCTAGTTTTGGGCGTTATAGCTGCATTGCCATATGGTCGGTGGCTGCACCTGTTTGTGACGCCGCTTACGATCGCCCTTCAGCCGGACCGGCGCATGGGCGTTCTCGAACCGCTGGACATGCCGAATGTCGAGGAGACGGGTAAGGTAGGGCTAGGCTCTGTGCTCGACATGAGCCGGTGGGAATTGATGAGCCTCGACGGCTGCATGGAGTGCGGGAGGTGCACCGACGCCTGCCCGGCACAAGCGGTCGGGAAGCCGCTCGATCCAAAAAGAGTGGTTCTTGACTTGCGAGCCGCGATGGAGAATGCGACGGCCTCCGGCCTCTCATCGGAAGGCGCCGAATTAGCCTCTTTTCTTGCACGGCTCAGCACGGACGTAATCTCCGACGAAACGCTCTGGGCGTGTACGAACTGCCATGCCTGTGTTCGCGAGTGCCCCGCGCTTATCCGGCACGTCGACATCCTCGATGGTATCCGCCGGTACCGCGTTGCCGAAGGACGGCTATCCGGTCCGGCGGCGAAGATGCTCCGTCAGCTTACTTCGCGGGAGAATCCCTGGGGATTGCCCGGTTCGCAGCGCCTGGATTGGGCCAAAGGGCTGGATATTCCCCTGGCGGGCGTGGACGACGGACGCGAAGTTCTTCTCTGGGTGGGGTGCGCGGGGGCATTCGATCCGAGAGCCCAGAACACCACGCGAGCGCTGGCATCGCTGCTCAAGCAAGCGCGCGTTCGGTTCAGCGTGCTCGGCCCAAAGGAGCGTTGTACAGGCGATCCGGCCCGCAGAATCGGGGACGAACTGCTGTATCAGCAGCTTGCCGAGGCAAATATTGCAACCCTCGACTCGATTAAGGCGAACGTGATTGTAACGCAATGCCCGCACTGCATGCACACTATGCTTAACGAATACCCGCAGTTCGGTGGGCGATATGAGGTTCTGCATCACACTCAGTTTCTTCAGCGCTTAGTCGATGAGGGCAGGCTGAACATTCCGGCCGAGTTCTCAGAATCCGTGACGTATCACGATCCGTGTTTTTTGGCTCGCGTGAACGGCGAAACAGCCGCGCCGCGCGCTCTGTTGGGCGCGGCTATGAGCGGGCCGCTCGACGAGCCGGAGCGAAGGGAATCGAAGACTTTCTGCTGCGGAGCCGGAGGCGGGCGGATGTGGATGGAGGAGCCCCCCGATCAGCGACCGGGCGTAGAGCGAGCACGCGAGCTATTGAAGACCGGAGCGAAGTCAGTGGCAGTGGGCTGCCCCTTCTGCAAGGTAATGATTGGCGATTGCCTCGCACTGGCGGGCGGGGAAAAAGCGCCGCCGGTATTCGATGTATCGGAGATACTACTGGCGGCGCTGGATCACGGTAATACCGTAGACAAATAGAGAAATCACTTTAACATTGCATAGTCGGCGTCGGGTGAAGAACGTATCCGCACCCAAGAGGTACCCTAAAAAACAAGCGTTGGGTACCGCCTGGGTGGGACGCGGGACTGTGCAAAGTCTTCTGATTTGTCTATAAGCTCAATGGGTTTGCCGCTGAGCGCGCAGCTCCTTCAATGCTGCCGAGCCGATGACCGACAAGCGCTGGAGCCACTCTTCGCGATGCGGCCGGAGTGCATGAACGATGGTCTCCGCGACTGCAAGGTTCCTGAACCACTTGTGGTTCGCCGGCACGATGTACCAGGGCGCCCTGGGTTTGGAACAATGGTTGATCGCATCCTCATAGGCACTCTGATAGTCGTCCCAGAACTCCCGCTCTTTCCAGTCCGCGGCGGATAGCTTCCAGGCCTTGATCGGGTCAGCTTCTCGTTCTAGGAGCCGCTTTTCCTGCTCATCCTTGCATATGTACAGGAAAAACTTGAGAACAATCGTGTTGGAGTCCGTAATCAGCCGCTCGAAATTGTTGATATAGTCGTACCGCCGTCGGCATTCGTCATGGTCGATCTGCTTGTGGACGCGCACAACCAGTACGTCTTCATAGTGCGATCGGTTGAAGATCACGATAGATCCTTTGCCCGGGACGACGTTGTGAACCCGCCACAAAAAGTCATGAGACAATTCGAGCGGAGTGGGGACCTTGAAGGATTCTACGCGACAGCTCTGCGGATTCATCGAGCTCATGGCGTGCGTGATAGTGCCGTCCTTGCCGGAAGTGTCCATACCTTGAAGGACTATTAAAACCGGCGTCTGCTGAGCAGCATAAAGAAGCTCCTGCAGTTCGCACAATTCCGCGTTGATCTTCTCGACCCTGGCGCGCGAGCCTTCCTTATCGATACCGTCCGTGGAATCCGGATCGTGATCCTTGAGCGAAACCTTTTTTGTGCCGTCAATTGCCTGGAGCAGCGCCATATTCGTTCCTCCGTTACTGGGATGCTGGTAGTCGGTTCGTCAGTTTAGTCCAAATATCTCCGTAAGCGCTATTCCCACGCCGTCCTCAGCGCTCGCCTGAACTGTTCGATCGGCCGCGGCTAGGACCTCCGGCTTCGCGTTGCCCACGGCGATACCGAGGCCCGCCCATTCCAGCATCGGCAGATCGTTCCAGCTATCTCCGAAGGCAATCGTTTGCGATGCGGATACTCCGTACCTTTCCGCCACAAAGGCCAGGGCCGCGCCTTTGTCCGCGCCCAACGGCAGCAGTTCCAGGTATTCCGCATTGCTCTTTGTGACTGTGAGGCGGCCCTCGAAGTGGTCGCGCATCTGTGGAAGCAGCCGGTCGATCACAGCAGGGTCGTCCACGATAATCAGCTTCGTTGGTGCAATTCCTCTCATGGCGGTATGGAAATCAGGCTTAATTTCGACCGGGGCGGAAGTCCGCTTATGGTAAAGTTCGAGCCATGACGTGTATGCGGCGGAATAGAGAACGTCCTGCCAGTAGAAATTGAGCTGAAGCTGATTTACTTTGCAATAATCCATCAGCTCTTCGGCGATTTCGGCGGGAACCGAGCGCTCCATCCAGGTTTCGCCCGTGCGCGGGTGCTTCACCATTGCCCCGTTATAACAGATAATGGGTGTATCTAGGTCCAGTTCGCGAGCGGTTGGAAGCGTCGCCGCGAACATTCGGCCTGAAGCGATCAAAACCGTTACTCCGCGAGACTGGACTGCGTGGATCGCGGCGGCATTCCCCGGGGACAATTTGTGGTCCGGTCCCAAGAGCGTATCGTCAAGGTCGATGGCGCACATTCGATATTTTTGTGACAAAACATAACTCCCGGCAAAAAGGCGTTCTTATAGAGAAATCACTTAAACATTGCACAGTTGGCGCCGCGTACAGTACGTACCCGCACCCAGGGG
>JAYTEU010000557.1:0-1781 GCA_043734985.1 Chthonomonadaceae bacterium | reverse complement strand
GTACTGCTTATATCCTTCAGTCACTACGGCTGTGCGATCCTGATGGGACGGCGCTCGACGTGCCTGTCGAACGTCAAAGCTCTCTCAACCTCCGCAGTGATGTATGCACAGGACTATGATGAGCGGCTGCCTCCCTCCAACACCTGGTCCGAGGCAGTCGCCTCACGTGTCCGCGAACGATTGGCGACTAGCTCTACTTCCGATCGCGATCCTTTTCGGTGTCCCGCGTCTGAGTCACCTTGGAGCTACGGAATGAACATGGACCTTGGCGGCGTTTCCGAATCGGAGATCGATTATCCCGCGGCAACGGCGCTGTTTTTTGACGCGGATGCTTCCAGTCGCTCGTACGCCGGAGGAGCCGCCGATGTTGCGCGAACCCGGCACAACTATGCTCCGAGTATTGGCTTTGCCGATGGCCATGCGAGGAACATGGTGCGGTCCACGCTGGATAAGGTCGTGTGGAATCCAAAGATCGGAGAAGGGAAACCGCCGCTATAACTCGCTGCCTGGGCTTCCGCGCGTAGGTCAGTGAGGCGAACCATCTTTGTCGGCGACAGGAGTTCTATATCTGGTCCGCAACATTTACTTTCCCCATGATTCGTTTTCGATATCCGGCAGGAAATGAGCAGCCCGCCGCGAAAAATAGCGCAGCAGAAGGCGGGATGGCGGAGCTTGATCACAAGGATTACCACGCGGGACGCGCGATTTACACTGGAGCCGGGCGAGGGAGTCGACTCGGTCCACTCCGATCCACGGTACTCCTATGCGGTCACCCTGCTTCACGGTGAAGACGGACACACGGGCGCCGGTCTGGCGTTCACGCTCGGTGGCGGGAACGATCTGGTGTGCCGGGCGATAGTGGAACTGGCGAAACCGCTGGTTGGCCGGGATATCGAAGATCTGATGGCGGAGTGGGGCTCGGTCCAGCGCTCGCTCGCCGATCACCCGCAGTATCGGTGGCTGGGGCCGCACAAAGGCGTCGTACATCTCGCCCTCGCCTCGATCACGAACGCCTGCTTCGACCTCTGGGCCAAGACGCGAGGCGTGCCGTTGTGGAGCCTGTTACTCGATCTGTCGCCGGATCAGGTAGTCGCGCTTCTCGACCTGAGCTACCTTGAAGACGTGCTGACGGCCGAGCAGGCGCACGACATCCTGACCGGCGCTGCTGAAACTCGGGCTGAGCGAATGGACGTGATTCGAGACGGTTATCCCGGCTACGACACTTCCATCGGCTGGTTCGATTACGAAGACGAGCAGGTCGGTGAGAATGCGCGGCGTGCCATCGCGCAGGGCTTTACCGCGATGAAGCTGAAGGTCGGCTCCGAGGACGAGGAGCGCGACATCCGACGCGCGAACCTGCTGCGCGAGATCGTCGGACCGGAAGTGCGGCTGATGTTCGATGTCAATCAGCAATGGAGCCTGCCGAGGGCTGTTCGGGTCTCCCGAAGGCTTGCCCCGGTAGCTCCCTACTGGATCGAAGAGCCGACGCATCCGGACGATGTCCTGGCGCACCAGACGCTCGCCCGGGCCATCGCGCCAACCCCGATTGCGCTCGGCGAACACGTGCCCAACCGCGTCCTGTTCAAGAACTTCCTGCTGGCGGACGCCGTGGAGTTCGTACAGGTCGACGCCGTCCGCGTCGCAGGGATCAGCGAATTCATTGCCGTCAGCCTGATGGCCCGGAAGTTCGGCAAGCCCGTAACGCCCCACGTCGGCGATATGGGGCAGATTCATCAGCACCTGGTCCTGTTCAACCACGTCGCGCTCGGCCAGCCGAAGCT
>JAYTEU010000556.1:0-14699 GCA_043734985.1 Chthonomonadaceae bacterium | reverse complement strand
CCGGACATGGCGCTTGTGCGGCTGGTGCTCGGCGGCATGGGCCGTCAGGCCTATTCGGGGCTGGACTACCTTCGCGACACACTGGGCTTCGGCCTGTTGGTTCTTGCGGTCTTCTTTGTTCCATTCGTCTTTTTTCGCCTCTCGCTCTTCAATGTCAAAGGCGTTCGCGAGGGGTATGACACGGTCAAGAATGCGATCCCAGGCTTCGGGACGCTCGCCAAGATGTTCGCTGTCGCCCGCTTCGGACGGACGATGGCCGCGCTCTATCGCGGTGGATTCGGCATGAGCTACGCGCTTGAGATCGCCGGGGACGCCTCCGGCAACGCGGTGCTGCGCGATGCTGTCCAGCGCGCCATACCGCTGGCGGAGCGGGGCGCACTGATCTCCGAGTCCCTGCGCTCATCCGGGTTCTTCACGCCGATGGCGATCGACATGTTCCGAACGGGGGAGACTTCCGGCCGTCTGGACGAGATGCTGGACAAAATGGCCGACTTTTACGAGGCCGAAGGTAAACTAAAGACGAAACAGGCCGCGTTGATCTTGGGAACAGGCATTTTCCTTATCGTCGCGATCCTTGTCGCCGTCGCGGTTGTCTCCTTCTGGACCGGTTATGGAAACGGCGTCACGGGTGGCGCGGAATGATCGCATAGGCATAAAGCGGAGTGCCATAAGTTTCGATCATAACCCTATTTTGCGAGGAATTGTGTCAGGATGAGCTCTCAGCCCAATCATTATGAGACCCTTGGGCTGCCGCAAACGGCCACGGCGGAGCAGATCAAGAGAAAATATCGGGAGCTTGCACGCCGGTACCACCCCGACGTCAATTCGTCGTCAGAAGCCACTAATAAGATTCTGAACGTCAATCAGGCCTACCAGGTGCTCGGCGATGCGGACCGGCGCGCAGCCTACGATGCCGAGCGCGCTCTGGCTCAGGCCGCGCCGCGAACGGTTCGCCCCTCGTCGCCCTCGTCGACCCCGTCAAGGCCGCGCCGTCCAGCGGGCAGACCCGCCGAGCCCGATGGCCGCGTCTACTACGATGGTTTTGGACGGTCCTACGCTCCCAAGCCGGATAGGCGGGACACGCCGCCGGGCGCCGCACCGAAACCGCGACAGGTGCCCGACAGGCCGACGGTCAGCCTGGAGCAGATACTCGGCGAGGCGAAACTTGCGTTCATCAACAGGCAGTTCACTGCGGCGTACAAATTGTGCCAGGAAGCGCTCAACATCAACCCGCGTGAAGCGACGGCCCACGAGATCATGGGCGACATCTATCTTCGCCAGGGCGATACGCAGAGGGCGAGCACGTCGTTCTCATATTCCATTCAGTTCAATCCTCGCAATCATACCGCTCAGGTGAAACTCGATCGGCTGATGAGAGCCGCGCCGGTTGCGTCCGTCGGGCCGACGATCACGTTCACGAGAGCCGGGCTGGGCAGCGCGGTGCGCGGCCGCACCCCCGACGCGGCGCTGGCGATCGTCTCCATGCTGGCCGGCGGCATCACCGTGGCAACACCCATCCTGCTGGCCCTTTTTCCCGGAAATGCCGCCGCGGATGGTCTTTCGTGGTTCTTTGGCGTCTCCTATAATCTTCTCGCCGCGCTGGCCGTGGCAGGAATGGCGGGCGGCGTTCTGCTCGCATTTTACGGCAGGATGCGCCCCTTCACGGATGAGGCCTGGAAAACGAGGCGCGACGACGGCTCGCCCTTGCCCGCGCCGCTGGGCGCAATCCTTATGCTGTTTGCGGCCATATGGTTCTACGGCTCGTTTCTCATTTACGTCGGAATGGCGGCCTCGAAAAATCGCTTCTCGCCTTCCATCCTGAAGGCTTATGCGGTTTCACTCGCGCTGGTCGTCGTGTTTTCATTGGCCTATCGTCCTTCCGGCCTCTGGACCGCCACGCTCATAAGCGGCAACGTGCTGTTCCCCTCCGTATTGTATGGCTGGTTTTTCGGCGATGCGCTGCGCCTCCGCGGCAGAATGTAAACGTTTAGACATAGTATCGGGCGAAATAATGGGAGCCGTTTCCATGGCGCACTTCGTAGGCAAAGAGTTCAGTCAACTGCCGCTTTTCGACCCTGCGGGCGGCACCGTGATTCGCGCGCCTCTCGGCTCCGGCCCTGGATGGTGGGCGGGCGCGCCGTGCGCCTCCTTCGACGCGACCAGCAACACCTTTTTCCTCGTATACCGCCTTCGTCAGCCCAGAGAGCTCGGACGCGGTGTCGAATGCCGAATCGCCGCGAGCGACAACGGCATCGCCTTCTCCGATATCTGGGCGCTGCCGAAGACAAATCTGGGTGCGCTCTCCATTGAGCGCACCTGCCTGACGCGCGGTCTCGACTCGCGGTGGCGGCTCTATGTAAGCCACGTCGATCCCAGCGACCATCACTGGCGCATCAGCGTGCTGGAGGCGGACGAGCCCGATCGATTCGACGGCCAGACCGTATCGACGCTGTTGACTGCGGAGGATGTCGGGGGCGAAGGAGTCAAGGATCCCAATGTGTTCATCATCGGTCAGGCGTACTACATGCTGGCAAGTTACGCCACTCGCGAGGTTCCGGATTCACCGGAATCGGAGGCCGATAAGCATTCCGGCGGAGACATATACAACACGGGGCTGACTCGATCGCGCACGGGCGCGGCGGTAAGCGGCGACGGCCGGACCTTTCAGTGGATCGGTGACGTCTCGCCCATTGCTTCAACCAAACAATCCCTCGACGCCGCGCCGGTATGGGACGATTATTGCCGCCGAATAGGCGCGCTTACGCCCTTGGAATCCGGCGGCTACCTTGCGTTTTACGACGGCAGTGCGTCCGTCGCGGAAAACTACGAAGAGAAGACCGGCCTTGCGCTGACATTTGACATGAAGACCTACTACTCGCTCTCTCCGGGCGGTGCGTCGATAACCTCGCCGGATGGCTCGGGCAGCCTGCGGTACGTGGACGTTCTGGCCGTCGGACACGAGCTGTTCTACTACTACGAGATCGCGTGCCCGGACGGCTCGCACGAACTTCGCGTATCCGTGGTCGAGCGCCACTGACCCACTTCCCTCAAGCTACTGTTCTCGTAGTTAAGCCGGTTATAGATCGCGGAAGCCCGCGTTCCACTCAAGCGGTACCCGACGATTGCTTTTTCGGGTACCCCTTGGGTGCGGGTGCGTTTATACCCGGCAACGAATGTGCAGCGTTTATGCGATTTCTCGATCAGTTCTGCTGGTCGATTCCGGGCAGGAGCGGCGGAAGCGGCGGCGGCGGCGAGGCATTGTTGTCCACATGGATTTGCTGCGACTGCGGAGGCAGGCGGTACCAGAAGGCGGTTATAGAGCCGACTCCCGACAGCGTTCCCGCGGGAACTGTAAACGTCCCGTCCGCAGCCAAATTGCCGAAATTCCCGTCGAACACCAACGAAGGCTTGACTGGCAGGATTTTCTGGGCGGCGTCGCGTACCACCGCCTGTACCTGAACGGAAACGCCGCTGGGAAGCGCCGGACTTGCAATGGCAATCTGCACGGTCTTCGCAGTAGTGTTGTCGAACTGTGCCGGCGCCAGCGTCAGGATCATCTGCTCGGTGTGCCCGTTGGGTACGCGCAGTGCGATCTCCTGGACCTGGTAGGTCGGATCGGGCGGAGTCGCGGTGACGACGAGCGTGCCGTTCGAGAATCCGGGCAGCACGTTCGAGAAGTTGAACGCTCCGCCACCGTCTGTGGTCGTTTGTAGGTCGCGCTCGGTTCCGCCGTCGGGAGTCGCCTTGATCCGCACGGAAACGTTCGACAGGCTGATCGAAGTGTTACTAGCGGAGACCACGCGTCCGAATACGCGCGAGCCGCCGATGGGAACTCCGCCCCCTGTGAAGCTGGTCGAGCCGATAGATCCACAGGCTTGCAGGAGCACGGCCAGAAGTGCCAGCAACGCACCTGACAACAATAGAATTGCGGCTCGGCGGTGACTTCGTGACGCGTTTGTCGCCAAAACGATAGTGTCCGATTTTTTAGAAGTACCGTCAGCCACGCTTACGGACAAGGGAGTGTTCGGGCGCTGCTTCCGGCCGGCGGGCGTTTCATGCGACATCGCGTTCCTCATCCTGTGGCAGGCTCCGCCGACCAAACTGCGCTAAGCTGCGCGGTAAGCGGGGGCCAGCCGGTATTTTCCAGGAAATCCGTAGTCTCCTGCAGTCGTCCCGCTTTGTGCAGCAGGTTCGCCAGACGAACATAGTTTGCGGCGCAGTCGGGGTTTTCGAGCAATGTATCTGGAATTCCTGCCTCCGTAATAGCCGCACGAAGCGATTCTGTCGTGACTACGGCCATTCGAAGCAGTGATTCCTGCCGCGCTGTGTCACCCTCTTCCACCGCGGCGATGCGCGCAAGCAACAAACGGGCGCGCCAAAGGCCCTCCGCAAGGCCCAACTCTTCGGCTGCCTGTAGGGCTGCGGCAGCCTCCTGCTCGGCCCGGCGCAGAAGCGAAGAGTCTCCGCCGGAGGCTCCAGCCGGTTGGGCGTTATCGGTGGAATCTGTTGTGGTCCTGCCGGAAACCTGTTGTTCGTACTCGCGTAGAAGCGCTTCCGCAAGAGACAGCCGCGCAAGACTTTCCAGATGGCGCGCGCCGAGACGAGTGGACAGAGCCAGGGCGCGGGAAGCCGCCTCGCGCGCTTCGGACCACTCCGCCGCCTGGATCGAGATTCTGGCGATCCGAATTCTGCACTCCGCCTCCTGCCGCTCCTGCCTTAAGGCGGTCGCAACGGCCAGCGCCTGACCGGCATGGTAGCGTGCCTCGCTGTCGCGACGCGTTTGACCGGTATAGGCGTCGGCAAGGGCAAGCTGCGCGTACAGTTCACTCCGCCGGTCGCCCCGCGAGAGGGACTTCGCCAGCGCGTCCTTTCCGTACTCGATGGCGGAATCGTAGTCTCCGGCGGCTGCAAGGAAAGTGCCGAGCCACGCCCGAGTTACGTTCTCGCGGCCCTGGTCGCCTACAAATCGGGCAAGCTGAAGGGTCTTGGTAAACCCGTAGTGCGCCTGCTGCCACCGCCCCGTATGGAAGTCACACCAGGCGAGATCGAACCGGGCCTCCAGATGCTGATCCGAATTGCCCATGCTCTCCGCATCGGACAGACCGCGCTCGGCAAGCGGGCGCGCCCCCTGAAAATCGCCTCCATCCATATAGACGTTGCGCCGGTTCGTATTGATGTACACCTGGCCTATGGCAAGCTCGTCCGGAGCGGTCAGGCCCGCCACCTCTCCCTCTTCCAGAATAGCCGCGGCCTCGTCGAAGCGCTGCATCGCCTCCTTATAGTTCCCGCGCAGTTCGTCCACGCTGCCCAGCGACAGCGTACCCTGCCAGCGCCCGGTGAAATCCGTGCCGGACGCAATTCGGGAGAACTGCTCGCGCGCCTCTTCGGAGCGCCCCATCTGCAGCAGCGCGTTACCCAGGCTCTGGCGCGCTGCGGACTCCGATCCGCCGTCACCGTTTTCCGCCGCCAGTGAGATCGCGCGCGTAAGCGCGTCCGCCGCGCGTGGAAACTCCGCCAGGTACAGCAGGGAGTTGCCCAGTCGAAGCTGCGCGCGGGTCTGCGCCTTTCGGTCGCCAAGTTGAAAAGCAATGGAGAGAATACGTTCGCACGTCGAGGTGAGGGCGCGATAGTCCGGCGAGCCCGCCTGCGCGTCCGCAAGTTCCTGAAGCGAGCGGAGTCCGTCGCTAAGGCGCTGCGTAACATCCTGGGAGTTGAGGGCGGAAGCGGCTGCGCTCGCGGAACCGGATTCCGGGGACGGAAGCTCAGCGGTATCGGCGTAGAAATAGGAAAGGGGGACGCCGCAAAGCGCGGCAATCTGCTGCAGCCGGTCCGGCTGAGCGAGCGTGCTCCCCGAGAGATACTGGTAAATAAGGGCGCGAGAACAGCCGATCCGATTGGCCAGCTCTTCTATTGAGAGTCCTGCCCGCTCAACGGCGGTCTGAATTCGCTGTCCCTGTTCCCGTCTGCCCTGTCGATTACTGAGATCCATGCCGCATCTTGCTGTCACGCGCCTTCGGGGGGAGGGGGACAAGCAGGGCCGATAAGAGGCTAATTAATGGTCGCGCGCCTTTCCTAGTGGAGATATAATATCCGAAAACGCGGCTCGCAGTCAAGATGCGCGCCTGCTATTTCCTGAAACCTGCCGGAAACACTGATACCGTCCAATCGCGTGCGGGCGTCGAGCCGGAGGTTGAAAAAACTTTCGGCAGGAAAGAAGAACCGTCGGGTACTCCCAGGGTGAGGCGGGCGATACTGCCTCACCAAAGGCATTTGCGTCCGCGGAAAGCTTGTTCGTTGCTGTCGAGGGGCAACACCCAGTGCGACAATCGTCCGGCAGTATCAAGCATTCGTGGAGGAAGGAAGGCCGATGTCCTTATCCTGCCACTCTTTATCGCGCAATGTGCGCAGATGCTCGTCGTCGCGAAGGCGCTGTTCCGCTTCGTCGGACATCAAATGCGCGAACTGGGCGTCTGCCTCGTTTGCCACGATCCGATGCACAAACACGCAGGCGAACAAGGCGGTGATTCCCGTGCCGCAAAGTACGACCGATTGAAGCGATCCATGCGCGCCAAAGTACCGAATACCCAGCCCGGTGCAGTAGACAGCGGTCGCACCGAAATAGATTCGGCGCGCCCATACGCTGCCGGGCGTAATCGTCTCCAGTATCCCCGCAATAACACTTAGACTGGCGATCAACAGGAGCGCGGAGCGGATCATGGCATCCGCCAGACTGCGATCCATGGTGAACGGAACGTTCCAGTAGTGGATATGATAGGAATCACGAATAGCCAGGAACGAAACTCCAAAGCACATGGCAATGATAACGTATGTGCGCAGCCACGGATTGAGCAGCGTCGTGCCGACAAGCAGCATGATAACCGGCAGCATCGGGCGCCCGTGCGCCCATTCCCGCAAGGGTAGTTCCAGCCGTACGGCCCAATACGCCAGCACCGCCGCACCGCCGGCAAGCCCAGCTCTAATAAACCATTTCTGCAATCGGAACCTCCCAGAACCCGCTCAACAGCGGAACATGGTTCGGATGAAAAACCCAATCGCACGTAATGCTAAGTATAACAAAGGCTGTACCGATTGTCAAAACCTGAACGCTAAGTGAGTGTGCAAAAAGCGCCCCCCACGCCCAGAGGGCACCCGCAATTTTGGGGGAGGCGGCGTGGCTTACGCTGGTGTGTCCCCCCGGAATCGGGGGTTAGGGGGCGTATTCCAAGCTTTTTGCACACTCTCTAAGCAATGTCGATCGCCGCTCAAGCCAATAGGCGCCCGGTTCCTTCAGTTCTCGGCGTGGCCCGTACGGGCTCGCCTGCTGACTGCCAAATCTCTACGGGCGGCTGCCCATTCCGTCCGCGCATGACGGGTGCACGCGTAAAAAACAAACTCTCATCCGTCTACTCTTAATTCACTTTAGGATCGTGCCCACCCTTTGGGATACTCTGGGCAATTCTGTTTTCGATAGCCGAGGTCTTTCGTCCCACCAGCCAGGCTGGGAGAACTAAATGAACCTAGCATCCCGTGTCGGGAAAGAGGAACTGGCCTTTCAGGAGTAGAATAGAACCCAGGCATTCGGTGCGCGATTTGAGCGAATGATTTCAGACTATGGTTTGAGAACCACCGCAGTCAGCGCAGCTCATCGAGGAGGCGATCCAAATTTATGAATAGCAACGATCACAGTCAGGCAGCGTCGGCAACCGCCGCTCCAAGCTATCCGACCCAGGGCATGCCGGGAAGGCTGGGAGTTACAGAGCCGGTGACGTTCGTCATATTCGGCGCATCCGGCGACCTGACGCACCGGAAGCTGATTCCGGCGCTCTATAATCTCGCCTGCGAAGACATGCTGCCCGCGGACTTCACCGTGATCGGCTTTGCATTCACGCCTATGGACGACGATGCCTTTCGGGAGGCCATGCGCGTGGCAGTCTGCGAGTGCGGCGAGGCGAATCCCTTCGATCCCAAAATATGGAACAGCTTTGCTAAGAATATGCACTATATTACGGCCGATTTTCTCTCCCCGGATGGCTACAACAAGCTGAAGGATCTCCTCTGCGGTTCCGGCGGCGAAACGCATGTACCCGGAAATCGTCTGTTCTACCTGGCAACGTCGCCGGCCTTCTATGCCGATATCGTTCAGCGACTGGGTGAGCACGGCCTGGTGTCGAACACGTTCAAAAAGGGCGAAAACTGGACGCGCATCATCATCGAGAAGCCCTTCGGCCACGATCTCGCTACAGCCCAGGAACTGAATGTCTCCATTCATAAAATCTTCCTGGAAGAACAGATCTATCGAATCGACCACTATCTCGGCAAAGAGACCGTGCAGAACATAATGGCCTTCCGATTCGCCAACTCGATCATCGATCCGATCTGGAACCGCCGGTACGTGGACCATGTTCAGATCACGGCGGCGGAGACACTGGGCGTGGAGCACCGCGGCAAGTACTACGAGGACGCGGGATGCCTGCGCGACATGTTCCAGAACCATCTGCTGCAACTGCTCTCTATCGTGGCCATGGACCCGCCGGTCCGCTACGGCGGCACCAGCGTCCGCGACCGCAAAGCCGACGTGATGAAATCCATCGTGCCGATCAATCCCGAGTCTCTCATCGAGACCGCCGTTCGCGGCCAATACGGATCGGGCGTGCTGGACGGCGAGTATGTGCCCGGCTATCGCGAGGAAGAAGGGGTAGATCCTGGGTCGAACACCGAAACGTTTGTGGCGCTCAAGCTGTTCGTGGACAACTGGCGCTGGGCGGACGTTCCGTTCTATCTCCGCTCCGGGAAGCGTCTGCCGCACAAGCAGACCGAGATCGTCATCCAGTTCAAGCGTGTTCCGCATCTCTTTTTCCATCTGACTCCCGAAGACCAGATGGAGCCGAATCTGCTCGTGATCCGAATTCAGCCGGATGAAGGTATCGCTTTGCGATTTGGAGCGAAACTGCCGGGGCCGGATATGCACATTCGGCAGGTGCAAATGAACTTCAGCTACGCCGACGCCTTTAAAGTGCAGCCCTCGACCGCCTATGAAACGCTGCTCCAGGATGCAATGGAAGGCGACCCGACCCTGTTCAACCGGGCCGACGCCGTGGAGACCGCTTGGGGCGTAATCGCGCCGCTTCTGGATATTTGGAAGGCCACCAAGCCGTTCCAGCCATTCCCCAACTACGGTGCGGGCACGTGGGGGCCCGCGACATCCGATGCGCTCCTGGCGCGGGATGGCAGGGCATGGCATAACGTCGTGAATTCGCCCGCTACCATGCCCCAGCCGAAAGTTCACGTCGAGGGAACGGGCGAGCCTATTGCCGCGAAGCGCGGAAGTCAGGATGGCGACGGCGGCGGAAAGCACATCACCGTCAAAGCGCGTAAGTAGCTCGGAGTAACATGCCCAGATCCGTTACCATCGTCACTCCGGAAAACATTACGGTCACCTATCAACTGGCGGGAGTCGCTTCGCGATTCCTGGCGTTTGCTATCGACTTCATGATTCAACTTACACTCTACCTGGCGGGAAGCTGGTTCTTTCGCCTGGTGGCGTCCGGCTTTCAGGCTGGAGGCCTGAGCGTGGGCGATATGGTCTCTGCAGCCGGAATAATCGTCGCCTTCCTCATTGTCTTCGCCTATGCCAGCGTATTCGAGATGCTCTGGGGTGGGCGCACTCCGGGTAAACGCCTCCTGGGGTTGCGTGTCATCCGGGACGGCGGCTATCCGATCAACCTCACCTCAAGCGCTATCCGCAACGTCCTGCGATTTCTGGACATCGGCCTGCTTCCTGCACCGCCCCTGCTTCTCTTCGGGCTGCCGGGCATCATCAGCATCTTTCTCAGCCCTCAGTACAAGCGTCTGGGAGATTGGGCCGCAGGCACGCTGGTGATCGTGGAGTCCGGAGTTTCGCCCTTCAACACAGTGCGCTCCGCAGGCGATATCGCGCCGCAAACTCAGGAACTCATGTCGCAAGTCAGGAACCTGGACAGAATCAACGCGGACGAGTATAAAGCCATCCGCCGCTATACGGAACGCCGGGCAACCTGGGAGCCGCGAGTGCAGGCCGCGCTTGCGGAGCGGCTGGCCCGACCGATCCTGGCGAAGTTGGACATCGATCCTCCGATTGCCTTCCAGCTCCAGTATGCAGTGTGGCTGGAAGCGATCGAGAGACGGTACACCGAGGAGAACAACCTGCTTTGAACTCTTCGACCACCGCTGCCGGCCACCCAAACTATTCGGCGCTCGGGGCTGTATTTACCGGCATGGCGTTTGGGCTGACGGGCTGCCTGTTTTCACTTCGCAAACTCGCGACCGTCGTTCTTAAGACCGTTGTCACATCGGACCCGTCGCTGGCGTTCCAGGAGGTTTCCGATAGCCTGCCCGTTCCGCGCCGCCTCGATTGGAACGTGCCGTTCATACAGCTTCTCCATGCCCTTCGTGAAATTCGTGGGCCCGTCCTCGTGGCGATCGGCGGATTGCTGTTGATAGTGCTCGGCGGCCTGTTCCTGTTCATAGTGACGCGCGACGCCGAAACCTGGAAGATCGCGAAGGCAGATTCTCCGCCCGGGGACTGGATCACAACCCTTCCGATCGCGGACGATCCATCGCCTGCTGCCGCGGAGCCTCTTAGCGCCTCCGGCATCGAGCCGTACGCGCTGGATTCGGACGCGCCGGCGGCGGAACTAACGGACGAGACTCACCCGGCGAGCCATGGCCTGGGAGGCGAAATCACGGCTCCCATGCCAGAAATCACGGCTCCCGTGCCAATGGAAGTTCCACCGGTTGCGC
The DNA here is from genome assembly GCA_043734985.1 of Chthonomonadaceae bacterium. Lineage (GTDB taxonomy): Bacteria > Armatimonadota > Chthonomonadetes > Chthonomonadales > Chthonomonadaceae > DATGJU01. The sequence continues at coordinate 3,920 of JAYTEU010000556.1, read as the reverse complement.
ATCCGGCGGAGCCACTGAAGCCGCCGCGCCGACGGATAAGGTGGTTCGTTCCGGCGCTCCTCTATTTAGCCTGCGTTGTGCTTCTCGTGCGCTACGGCGCGCCGTCGGTATCGGACACGATGCTTCGCTACTTCCGAACGCTGGGCACGTTCAACCAGGGCTGCTTCCAGAGAATCGCGATACCATCGATTCTCGCGGGAATCGCTCTCTGGTCCGGCGTTGGACTGGCGCTTCACGCGCTTTTGGTAAGAGGACCGCGAAGGGGTCAGAAAGTGGTCGTCGCTTTCTGCTCCGCAGCGCTGTTCGGGATCGCGGCAGCTTCCAAATCGGCAATTCCTTCCCGTACTAATGTGCCGGCGCTCGACTGGACACCGGCGGTTCTTACTTCGGTCCCGGCACGATCGCCATTTGGCGTGCCCGACGGGTACAATGCGGGACAGCTCCTAGGCAAGCAGATCAGTATCACCGATACGGACCCGTCCGAGAAGACGGCGTGCCAAATGGTCATGCTTATGGACCGCGATGCCATTACCTTCTGGCAGGAAGGGCTGACCGAAGACGGCCTCGCCGCGAGTCTCGAATCGGCGAAGACTGCCCGTGCCTTCCTCAATCGCCGACATTTTGAGACCGCGCTCTCATGGATGGCCATCAAGCAAATGTACGGCGTCGCGACAACGCACTTGGATACGACTGCCGCCATCGCTGTCTGCCTGCTCGATATGGAGCGGTGCCCGCATCTCGCCCAGTGCGGGCAGACGACGAGGCATATGCTCTTTACGTGCTCGGCGTCGCCCGCAAATATCGCGCTGCTGGATCGATGGGCGGACGAGCGGAACTTTGTCTTTCCCACGCGGGACAGCCGTCGCCTCATGGGTATGCTCTACGAGCGGTTCGGCCTCCCCGAAAAGGCGCTGGTCTGGTATCGCCGCGCGGACATGCCCAATTCGTTCCTCCGACGCGTTCAGAACGAGAAGCCTCTCTTCCACATCGGTCGAATATTCGGCAATTTGACGCTGAATGGAAAGCCGCTGGTGGGGATCAGAGTGGGGGTCGTGCCGCGAAGGCTCAATGGCCTGCCGCCAGACATGGAGCCGGAAGTAATGCGCGCTAGGGCCGAAGTCGTCGGGGTGGTTCCGCTCCGCCAATTCCCGCAGTATCATCCCATTCCATATTCGCTGCGCTGGATCAGCACATCCTGCGTTACCGATTCATCCGGCCGATTTGAGCTAACCAATCTGACAGAGGGCGAATACACGGTGGTTTTCACGCTTCCGCCGTCTGTTTCGCTGGCTCTGCCCCAAGATCCCCATTTGACGGTCGCCAATCCGCCTCCCGGCCTCACCGTCAGCTACAAATTTCCAGAACGCGACCTCGGCACAATCGGTCTCTCAATTCGCAAGTAAGACATTAAAGAATCGACCCGCGTTCCCTCCACTCGCGTGGGAGGAACACGGGTTCCTAGGCGTTCGGCGCAATCGGGTTTGCGACGACCGAAGCTGGATTAGAACTTGAAGGTTCCGTCGTAGCTCCGCACTAGCCCGATGACTTTGCCCATGATTCGGCTGTCTTCGCGGCGGACTTCGATCGGCGGATAGGCCGGATTCTCTGCCTTGAGGCGGACGCCGTCGTTCGTAAACTCGATGCGCTTAACGGTCGCCTCGTCCCCCAGAAGGAACGCGACCACGTCGCCGTTTTCGGCGGTAGACTGCTCCTTGATTACGACAAGGTCGCCCTCCATGATATGGGCGTTGATCATCGAATCGCCCTTAACGCGAAGCGCGAACGCCGTCTTCACGTTGTGAATCATCTCCTGTGGCACGGGTACGAGCGATTCGATATTCTCGTGCGCGGTTATCGGGACGCCGGCTGCGATCGTACCTACCAGCGGGACCATCGAAACATTCCGATTCGGCGCGGTCGAGCCGGTTTTGCCGATCACCGTAATCGCGCGAGCCGTATTGGCGCGTTTGATGTAGCCTTTTCGCTCGAGCGCATCGAGATGCACGGTCACGCCGCGCAGGCTGGAGATGCTGAAATGATTGCCGATCTCGCGGATGCTCGGCGGATATCCCTGTTCGTTAACATAGTCGCAGATGAAACCTAGTATACGTTCTTGTTTGTCGGTTAGCCCTCGCGTCATCTTGGAAGCCTCCCTTCCCACGTTTCTACACACTATCGTCTACTTTACACCTTAATAAACATCCTTGTCAAGTAATTATTATTAAATTTCGGTCGAATTTTGTGTACTCCTCAAAAAAAACCTTGCGTAAGTTATCAGTAGACGGACGGATACGCAAATGAAAGCCGCTGAGCAATCCATCTGCTCGAGGCTAGGCGGAATTTGACATTGGGCATTTGCCACGATATAATAGAGGATATGATCCCGTTGCCGCACACCGCCGCTGGTTCCGAGTTGGCGCCCGACGCCCCGGTTGTGCCGCATTCTGCCGGTACTCGTCTGTGCGCCAATGCTGGAGTAGCCCTTTGAGTCAAGACCGTTCGAGCGGCGAGGACCCCCTGAGTAGACATTCGGATCTCGCCTCCGACCACCAGACCACTTTGACCGTGGTTGTGCCGGCCTATAACGAAGAGAAACGCTTGGGCGCGACCCTGAAACGCATGCTGGCCTACTTCGACGAGCAGGGCAGCCCCTTCGAGATTCTGGTTGTGGATGACGGAAGCACCGACGGAACAGCGGGCCTCGTAGAGACGATCTCCGCATGCCGCAAGGAAGTGCAGCTCGTCTCCTACAAGGCTAACCGCGGTAAAGGGTATGCCGTCCGCCAGGGAATGCTGGCCGGGCGCGGGGAGCGCCTGCTGCTTTCCGATGCGGATCTGGCGACTCCGATCGAAGAGGTCGAAAAGCTGAATGCGAAGCTCAACGCCGGCTACGATATCGCGATCGGATCCAGAGACGTTCAGGGCTCTGAACTGATAAAGCATCAGTCCATACTGCGGGAGTTGGGTGGTAAGACCTTCAACAAGCTCGTTCAGCTAATCGCGGTTCCGGGCATCCACGATACACAGTGCGGCTTCAAGCTCTTCACGCGCGGCGCCGCTCAATCCGTTTTCAGTCGCTGCACGGTGGATCACTTCGCGTTCGATGTCGAAGTCCTCTTTGTCGCGATCCGTGTCTTCGGCTTTCGCGTTGCCGAGACGCCCATTCGCTGGGCGCACCAAGAGGGGTCCAGTGTAGTGTTTTGGCGCGACGCGTTCCGGATGGCAAAGACGCTCTTCAAAATCCGCATGACGCGGTACCAGCCGCCCGCTTCGGCCGCCAAACTTAATCCACGATGAATGCAGCCGAATATGAGCGCATGTACCGCCTGGAAGACTCCTACTGGTGGTTTGTTGCCCGGCATCGTCTCGTGGAAGCCCTTCTTCGCACGCGCTACGGGGCGCCCGGCACCCAGAAAGAGACTCTCAACATCCTCGATATCGGCTGCGGAACCGGCGCAATGTCCGCCAGGGTCGCGCGCTGGGGCCGGGTAGTCTCCGCCGATTTCTCCCCGCTCGCCCTGCAGTTCTCTCGCCGTCGCGGCCTCGCGCATCTGGTCGGCGCAGATGCGATGCGTCTGCCGCTGGCCTCCAACAGTTTCGATATCCTCGTGTGCATGGATGTCCTGGAGCACCTTCCCGACGACTGCAAGGCGCTGAGCGAGTTCTATCGAGTGCTGAAACCCGGGGGGCGGCTGTTCGCTACTGTACCGGCCTATCCTCATCTCTGGAGCGAGCACGACGTCGCACTGATGCACCATCGCCGCTACCAGCGTCGCGAATTGCGCGACCGAGTCACCCAGGCCGGCATGAAGCTGGAAAAGCTGTCGCACACCATGACGCTTCTCTATCCGCTCGTCGCCATGCAGCGGCGCATGAATGCCTCCCGGCCGCCCCACGATCCTCCCCAGGCCGCAATGCCC
>JAYTEU010000555.1:0-3285 GCA_043734985.1 Chthonomonadaceae bacterium | reverse complement strand
TCGCTGCCCCGTCAGGCTGGATCTGCGGCCGTTGTGGTTGTGGAAGAGGCGCTGCCCCCAGAGTGCGCCCGTCGAGAACGCGTCCCGCTTATTGTCGATAACGGTCACGCTGGAGCCTTCCCGGGTCGCGAGCAGCGTAAGCACCGCGGGATCGTTTTCGACGGACTGGTAGTTGAACAGCACCGGGTTAAAGGTCGCAAGCCCCTGCTTCGGCACCGGGAGGAAACAGGCCTGCGCGCTTACCAGCACCTTGGTATCGCGCGTCGCAAGGAGCGTCCTCTTCGGGGAGCGCCAGGAGCCTGGGTCGGTGAGGTAGGCGGTCGGCTCCTGCAGGAAATCGTACAGCGAGATTCGCTTAAGGCTGCTGCCGTGCTGGTTGCCCACGAGGATGGTGAAATCGCGCGGGTCCAGGTCGCACGACCGGTCGGAGAAGTTGGGATACCGGATCACCGGCATGGCCGTAACGCGCAGGTTCCGGCCACCGCGCTCGGCCGCTGCGACCTGTATCGTCATGTCGCTGATGTTCGGGCCGACGGAGGAGCCTTTGAAGCGGCCGGTATCCTCCCAGGTAAGGTTGAGGATGTTCAGGCCGTGGGCGCGCGCCTGCCGCTGCGCCGCGCTGTCGGAGACCATTTCGGCGGTACGGCGGATCGCCGCGATATATCCCGGATCGGCGGGTGGGGGCGGCAGGGGCCGTCTGCTTTCGTCCCTGTCACGGCGGTCCGCAATGCCGGGGCCATCGCCCTGTCCGGGAGCGCCGTAGCTCGCCGGCATGGTCTGAGCCAGTTGGATCTCCTGCGCGGCCGCGTGCTTCACACCTTGGGGCGCTCCGCCCAGCCACGCCATTCCACCGAGCGCGCTTCCTGTCGCCAGTATCGTACCCAATGTCTTGATAATGCTCATCGCTTTTGCCTCTATTCCTGCGCTCTATCCGTCATTTTGAGTGGCCTTTGCCATTAGACGTCGGCCGGTTCTGTTTGGTTAGGGAGGCCCGGACTGCGAATGGTTCAATCCGGCGATTCAGCGCTTTGGTCGTTCATCGTACGCTCGTTATTCAGGGTCTCGCCCGTGTCGAACTTCGATAGCGCAAACGCCAAGGCATAGAGGGTCGGCGCAGTCGCCGCCGCAAGCCTCGCGCGTGTCTACACGCCAGTTTGTCCTATCACGTCTCTTGCAGCGCGGAATTGCGTGTAAAATGTACGGCAGCAACAATCAGCGCCGGCCGGCGCTATTTCGTGAAATTCGATCATTCCACAGTGGCGGCTGGATACACGCCATTCCATTGTCTGTAGGAATAATGTAGGAGTCTCGTGGTATACCATCCCATACGATCCTATAAGTACGATCCTATTAGACGGCAGCGCCACTTAGACGGCAGCGCCACCGGTTATCCCTGCTTCGGCTTCGATCACCGCCTCTCGGGGATTTCGCGAGACGATCGCGGCGAGTGCCGCATGGAAATAGTAAAGGAGGAGTTCGATGAGACTTGCAATCGGTCTTATGGCTTTATTGGGCGCGGCAGCCATTACGGTATCGCAGGCGCAGACTGTCAAAAAAGGGAGTAAGCCTCCTGTCAAGAGCCAGGACATCACCAAGGGGCAGGGGCAGGTCCAGGGTGGAGACGGTGTGTTCGGAACGGTCTACACGCTGAACTCCGGCTGGAACTTCACGCTCTTGAAAGCGCGTTACCAGGTGGATCCGCACGACTCCTACGCAGGCGTCCGCGCAAAACCCGACGAGAAGCTGCTCGTTCTTTCGGTTGCAATCAAGAACACAGACCCCTCGGATAAGTACTTTGGCGGGCTCGAGTGGCAGGCTGTAGACGAAGCGGGACACGACTATGCCAGCCAGGACTACAGGCTTTCGAGCATCGGCAGCACGTCGAACAGCCTCAATCTCAAACCGGGACAGGGCGCGGGGCAGTTTCCGGATAAAGACGAGCTTGCGGTAGCGTTTGAAGTCCCGGCGAAGGCGCGCATCAGCAAGCTTATCCTGAAAGATGGCCGCAAGTTTGTCAAAGGCGAGGCGGTCGTCCGGTACTTCATCGCCGACGTCGCGACGAAAGAGCGTGACGGCCAAATCGGCAACCCGAAAAACGCGATCGCTCGACTGCCCGATTTCGTGCGGGACCCCGCCGATAAGCTGGGTGCGGTCGCCCTCGATCAGCCGGTCATCAAAATGGGTCAGGCAGTTCCCACCGGGTTCTACAGCGTGAGCGTCGACTCCGTTACCCTTTCTTCCACCGAGAAACTTAAGGATCAGCCACCCGGCGAGGGCAAAAAGTTCGCGATCGCCACTTTTACCGCGAAAAACATCTTTGCCAAGGAGCTGGGGCTGTTCGACCTGCTCGCCACGGACGAGATGGTGATCAGAGACTCCGAAAACGATAAGTATCCGGCCGATAGCACCGGAGCGCGCAGGGCGACGCGGGACGACTCGGTCGCCGACAACCTGATGATCAAGCCCGGCGAGAGCACCACATTCCGCCTGTTCTTCGAGGTTCCCAAGGATGCAAAGCTCAAATCCCTCACTTTTGGGCAGGGCAATGGCCGGAAATATGTAACAGACCTCACCGGCGTGAAGTAGTTCGCCCCGATGGGGCAGCCTTAACGGCAGCCCAGGGCAACGCCCTGGGGACTCCGTTCGAGCAAAACTGAGCCCTGAAAGGGCGAATCAATCGCATGCCAATCGTCATGTCGGCTAATTTAGCGCACAGGGGCCGTGAGTGCGGGGAATCTCTGCAGGCGATCTGCAGGTTAGGAGCGCAAAGATGATCGATATGGCCAGGATGCTGCGGAATGGAAGCCTGAAGGTCGCCGTTTGTTCGCTGTTGGCGTTAGGCGCCTGTTTCGGCATAGGCCCAGCTACGCGAGCCGCTCACGCCCGCCAGCAGCCTGCTCCGCCGCCGGAGATTCAGCGGATACTCGACAAGGCCAAGGGCGGCGGGCGGCTCACGATGGATGAGATCAAGAAGCTCACGGACTGGTCCAAGAAGCTCCAGGAGCGATTTAACAATCCCGCGGCAACGGGAAGCCAGATCGGCATTCCAGGGCGGTCGAGCGCGGCGGGCATCCCCTGCGATATCAGCATGACGTCGAGCTATTCGATATCGCACAGCGACAAAGAGGGAAGCGAACGAGAAGATTGCCAGGTCGCCATTCACGCGAAGGCCGTGCTCTTCGCCGTGGTCAAGGGCCAGGGCAACTACTTCAAGGACATCCTCAATCCCGATGTGGACGCCTCCTCCTTCCGCTTCGAGCCGGAGTTGGGAGCAGCACGCGCAGT
>JAYTEU010000554.1:0-2573 GCA_043734985.1 Chthonomonadaceae bacterium | reverse complement strand
CTGATCCAGGGCGACCATGGCCGTATCGAGTTTCGCAAGATCGTCATCACGCCCGCGGAATAACCTGGCGGGTTCAAACCAAACCCATGGTGCGCGGGGCTTTCCCCATCCGGGGTAGCACCAGGGCAGGCAATCCCGTACTTCAACTCCAAAGGAGCCCAAATGCGCGAGTTGAACAATGACATCGAAGAGGCGATGGTTCTGGTCTACGACGCGCCGGACCAGACTACGGCGGAGGTGGTTTGCGCTACTCTGCAATCGGCGGGAATAGGCGCCGTCCTGCAGCACCAGTACTACGGTCCGGCGACAGGGATGCTGACCTTCTTCATTCCAACAACAAACCACGGCGTCCTAGCGCCTGCCTCGCAGGCGGAGGCGGCGCGCGAAGTAATGGCAGCGCGGGAGCCGACCGACGCGGAACTTGAGGCGGAGTTTGAAGCCGATACGACGACGATCGAAGAGGCGGAAGGGCGCGTAAAATAGCGGCCACGTTACCGATCCGATATACAGAACAGACGCGAGGTTCTCACAATGCAGGATGGACCGAACCAGATGACACGACGATCGTTTCTAGCCGGCACGGCCGCAATTGCCGGAGCGGCGGTATCCAGCCCGTCGGACGCGAAGGCGGAAACTGCTAACCGCGTTAAGCGCGCGGACCGGCTGAATGTGGCCGTGGTGGGAGCCGGAGGCCGTGGCGCGGACAATATTAACGATCTGCGGGAGACAGCGGTCAACATCGTGGCGCTCTGCGACTGCGATCAGGGCCGGGCAGCCGAGACGTTCAAACTCTATCCCAAAGCGGCCAAATACACGGATTGGCGGAGGATGTTCGAGAAGGAGAAGAGCTTCGACGCAGTCCTGGTCGCCACGCCCGACCACAACCACGCCATCATCTCTATCGCGGCACTGAAGCTCGGCAAGCACGTCTACTGCGAGAAGCCCCTGGCCCACAGCGTCTGGGAAGTGCGGCAGATGGCGAAGACCGCCAGGGAAATGAAGGCCGTCACGCAGATGGGGACGCAGGGCCACGCCTACGAAGGCACGCGCCGGGCCGTCGAAGTGATCCGCTCCGGCGCGATAGGCGACGTCGCCGAGCTGCACGTCTGGACCGATCGCCCCGCGGGCTGGTGGGCGCAGGGAGTCGTTCGTCCACGCGATTCTCCGCCCGTGCCGACCGGCCTGGACTGGGACGTGTGGCTTGGCCCTGCCCCTCAGCGGCCCTACAATCCCGCCTACGTTCCGTTCGCCTGGCGCGGGTTCTGGGACTTCGGCACCGGCGCGATCGGCGACATGGGCATCCACAATCTGGACACCGCGTTCTGGGCGCTGGGTCTGGGCGCGCCCACGGAGGTCGAGATTAAGGAGTGCTCGCCAGTGATAACCGGCCCTGAGATCAAAGAGACCGCGCCGCTCTGGAGCGTCATCGAGTTTCGCTTCCCCGCGCGCAAGGGCATGCCGCCGGTGAAGATGACCTGGTACGACGGCGGCAAGCTGCCCCCGGAGGAGCTCTTCCAGGGCGAGCCGCGCGTGAGCAAAGACGGCGGATCGCTCGTTATCGGCAGTAAGGGCACGCTCTTCACCCGGACGTGGCACGGCGGCGAGAATGCCACGGATATGTTCGTGCTCCTGCCGCGCAAACAGTTCGTGGATTACGTCCCGCCTTCGCCGACGCTGCCGCGCACGAGAAGCCACCACCATGAATGGGTCGACGCCTGCCGAGGTCTGACCGAGACGCAGTCGCCCTTCACTTACGCTGCTGTTCTAACGGAGTCGCTCCTGCTCGGCAACGTCGCGCTTCGCACGGGCAAGAAAATCGAGTGGGACGCCCCGAAAATGCGCGCCAAAGACTGCCCGGAGGCCGCGCGGTTCGTTCACCCGGAGTTCCGCAAAGGCTGGAAGCTATGATGCTACTGTCCAACGATCAGGTCCAGAGCTATCAAGACCAATCTTACCTCCTGGTGTCCGGGCTTATTCCGGTCGACGTTGCCGCGGTCGCCGAGGCCGAGATGTGGCGTCTGCTGTCAGCGGACAAGGACGATCCTGCTTCCTGGGCGAACGCGGCTTCGGCGCACCAGGTGTTCGCCAGCCCGGAACTGATTGCCTGCTACACACCGGAGATGCTCGCGGCGGCGGCGCAGTTGGCGGGGCCGGAGGAGACCGTTCAGCCGCCCTCCCGCGCGTACGCCATCAACGTTTTCCCCACGCCCGGCGAATGGGAGTGGCCGCGCCCGCACATCGATCATGCCATCAAGGAGCACGGCCATAAGGTATTTCCGCGCGCCTTCCGCATCGCGGCGATGACCTTTCTGAGCGACATTGCCTCGCACGGCGGTGGCACGGTGGTGTGGCCGGGCTCGTATCCCGTGCTGGAGCGCCTCGCGCGCGGCGATCCCGGCCGCTTCGAGATGATGTGGGCGCTAAACCAGGAGCTGCCCAATGTGGCGCTGGCCGCCCCTGTGGAGACGACTCCGCGCCGGGGCGACGTGCTGTTCTACTCCTACCTCTGCGCCCACGCCGGCAGCCGCAACACCAGCAGCCGCCCGCGACTGGCCCTCAACGCCAAATGGTAA
>JAYTEU010000553.1:0-3700 GCA_043734985.1 Chthonomonadaceae bacterium | reverse complement strand
GCCGCGCTGGACTGGTGCGCCACGGAGCCGGAGGGAAGCGAGCCGGGACTGCGGCTCGCGGGAGCGCTCTGGCGGTTCTGGCATACCTTCGGACACCTGCGGGAGGGGCTCGAACAGCTTGTTCGGGCGCTCGCACGTTCGGACGATTCGGTGCGGACGCTCGCGCGGGCCAAGGCTCTCAACGGGTGCGCCCTGCTGACCTGGCTTCAGGGCGACGGGGACAAAGCCGAACATCTCTACGAGAAGAGCGTCGCCATCGGGCGGGAACTTGGAGACGGGAAGAGCATCGCGGCGTCTCTAATCGGGCTTGGCCTGGTGATGCTGGACCGCGCGGACCTGGATCGCGCGCAGTCGATCTTTGGAGAGACCTGCACCCTCTGCAGCGAGATCGGGGACCAGTGGGGACTCGGAATGTCGCTGAACAACCTGGGGCTTGTGGCGTCGGCCCACGGCGAGCTGGAGCGCGCGCGGACGCTCCATGAGGCGAGCCTCGCGGTGCGGCGCGAGATGCGGGACCAATGGGGGATGGCGATGTCGCTCAACAATCTGGGCACGCTTACCGCCCTGGAGGGAGATTTCACGCGCGCCCGGTCGCTCCTTACGGAGAGCCTGACGATCCGCCGCGCGATTCGGGATAAGGCCGGTATCGCCTACAGCTTCGAGGGACTGGCAGTGCTGGCGGCCCGCGAGGGTGATATGGAGCGAGCCGTATGTATACTGGCCGCGGAGGAGGCTCTGAGCGAGACGATGGGAGCGCCCCTGGCCGCCAGCGTCGATGCCGACCACGGAAGGATTTTGGAGGAGATCAAAGAAGCCGCGACGGGACCAAAGAACAAGGCCGCGCGGGGACGCGGCCTTGCCATGACGCTGGAACAGGCGATCGATTTCGCGCTGAGCCAGTAAGCGATGGAGATGCGTTACGGTCCGTAGTGCTCGTACACGTTGTTGGTCTCGTCGCTCTCCACAACGTTCTTGCCGCTGTCCACAAAGGCGAGGAAGTTGCCGGCCCAGAGGTTGTAGCCCTGAGTATCGACCTGAGCCCATACGGACTGGCCGGGAGCAAGACCCTGAAGGTAGACGAAGTACATCATCTGGTTGCTGTATCCCATACCCCACTCGACGAACATCTCGAAATAACCGGTGGAGGCGTTGCCCTGATTGATGATCTGTATCCAGGCTCTGTTCGGGATCAGCTGACCGTTCAGGCGATTGTAGACTTTCGTCACTTGGGTGATGGTCAGGTCCGCGCGCGGCGCCGGATGGTCGCCCGGGCCACCGCCGACGTTAGAGGCCAGCGAGGGTGCGGCCAGGGCGCACATCAGGCACAGGCACGCGGCGGCGCGCGCCACAAACGCAAATACTCGGCTATTCATCGAACTGCTCCTTCTCAATGTAACGGCGGCGCCATCTTGGGGCCGGCCGGACCTCACGGGTTTTCCGTGCGCGTCTTCCGCACTTCGCGGTCGATCGCATTGAGTAGAGTATGTATGGTGAGCGTAGGCGCATTCGTGGACGAAACAAGAGAACAAGCGTGGACGGAAGCGAATTTCCCCTCGGTCTCAGGCTTCGCTTATCGCCGACAGCTGATCGGACCAGAGATATCGCGTGTTTGAGGAACCCTCGGCGCGGTCTCGCCAGAAGCTGTCACGAAGCTCTTCCGGGTAGACGCGAATGTCCCGCAGTTGAGCCCGTGTAAACCAGGCGACATGTCTCTTAAGCTCGGCGCCCTGCAGCGGCGTGTCGCGGTCCGTATCGTGCAGCTCGCCGGAGGAACTGTGAACGAGGAAGACCAGCCCGATGTGGCGCGTCTGACCGCCGGATTCCAGAAACTCTTGTACATCATTGGATCTGTCTCGGTGTCGTGGAACTTTTGAGTGGCAGATGGAATTGGCACATGTCAGTTCTCCGGCGCGTGGTAGAGGGCGAAGTTCGCAATCGCGGGGCAGGCTCGCGCCCGCTTGATGTGCAGGCGTACCTTACGGGCGGTGACCATTGGGAAGCGCGCGATGCGCTTATGGCCGATAGTAGTGCCTTCGAAGACCGTCTGCCACGTGCCGTTGTTGAACGCTTCGACCGTGAACGCCTCGACTCTTTGGCCGAGCGCAATCGCCTCCTCTACGATGGCACGGTTGATCGGTTCGTCCCTGCCGAGATCTACTTCCAGCCAGGCATCCGTCGGGCCGTCGGTTGTGGCCCAATAGGTCTTCGGATTGCCATCCACGGCGTTGCGTGCGGAGAATTCGCTCCCGCGCTCGTCAGATGCGCTTACGGGCTTGCCGCGGACGAGGTCGTGAGCGAATGCCGCATCTCTCGCCTTGCGGAACGCCATGAGCGCCGCCACGTCGTTCTCATGCACAAGGCCGCGTCGGTCGACAGGCAGGTTGAGCAGGAGCGAGCCGTTGCAGCCCACGGAGCGATAGTATATCTCCATCAACTGCGCGGCCGATTTCACCTTCGAGTCCTCTTCGGCATGGTAAAACCAGCCGGGCCGGATAGAGACGTCGCACTCCGCGGGAAGCCAGTGCGTGCCGTTCTCCTGCCCTGTCGGCAGATCCTTCGTGTTCGGGGTGCCGGGATAGAACTCATCGCGCCGCAGCAGCGACCAGTTGGTCTCGCCCGCGAATCCCCGCTCGTTACCGACCCAGCGGATATCCGGCCCCGCGTCGCTGAAGATCACCGCGTTAGGCTGATATTTGCGCACGACGCCGATAAATCCGGGCCAGTCGTAGGTCTGGCGGCGGCCGGTCGGCCCTTCGCCGTTTGCGCCGTCGAACCAGACCTCAAAGATCGGGCCATAGTGGCTCAGCACCTCGGTCAACTGCTTCTTGAAGAACTCGTTGTACTCCGGCGAGCCGTACTGCGGGTGGTTGCGGTCCCAGGGTGAGAGATAGACGCCGAACTTTAGGCCGAACTCCCTGCAGGCGTCCGAAAGCTCCTTCACCACATCGCCCTTTCCTCCGCGAAAGGGGCTGTTCTTCACGGAGTGCTCCGTGTATTGCGAGGGCCACAGGCAGAAGCCGTCGTGGTGCTTGCAGGTGAGGATGATGCCTTTCATGCCCGCGTCTTTGGCGGTCCTCGCCCACTGCCTGCAGTCCAGCGCGGTTGGGTTGAACTGTTTCGCGTCCTCGTAGCCTTCACCCCACTCCCGGCCCGTGAAAGTGTTCATGTTGAAGTGGACGAAGGCGTAGTACTCCATCTTGTGCCACGCCAGGTGTCTCGCCGAAGGAACGGGGTCCAGCGGCGCCGGAGGCGGAACCTGCCCGGATGCAGTCGGCGCGACCAGCAGTACGGCAAGTGCGAAGAGAGTCGAAATCACTAGGTTAACCTCCCGGCAGACATTTAATGTGCGGCCTCATGCCTGGTTCCGTGCGGCGGTTATCTCGGCGACTGCTTCCGAGAGGGGGATCTCGCGCTGCTGTTTGGTGGCCTGGTCGCGCAGTTGGACGATTCCGCGCGCCGCTTCGTCCTCGCCCAGAATGAGGGCGAAGCGCGCGCCTAGATCGTCGGCGCGTTTTATCTGAGGGCCGAACTTGCGGCTCTTGTAGTCCATGTCGGCGGCGAGTCCGGCCTGGCGGAGCTCGGCCAACAGCTTCACGGCGAGCGGGCGCACCAGCTTCTCGTCTCCCAGGGTGACGATGAACGCATCGGGGCTTGAGTCGGCCAGGGGAAGCTGGATGCCGAGCGCTTCGAGCGTGATCAG
>JAYTEU010000552.1:0-4141 GCA_043734985.1 Chthonomonadaceae bacterium | reverse complement strand
TTCTCGACGACATGTTCAAGCCCAACGGCCTCTGCTTCTCGCCGGACTACAAGAAGCTCTACGTCGCGGATACAGGATCCTCGCACTACCCGGAGGCGCCGAAGAATATCCGCGTGTACGAGCTGAACGGTACTACGAAGGTAAAGAGCGGCAAAGAATATGCCTCGATGAAGTTGAAGATGAAAGACGGCGAACAGGCGGGCATGGCGGACGGCATCCGCGCGGATATGGACGGCAACATCTGGGTGGGCGCCGGCTGGGTGGGCAAAGGCTACGATGGCGTGCACATCTTCACACCGGAGGGCGAGCGCATCGGGCAGATCCTGCTGCCGGAGATATGCGCCAATCTGTGCTTCGGAGGCCCAAGGCGGAACCGCCTCTTCATGGCGTCCAGCCAATCGCTCTATGCGGTGACCGTGGAGGCACAGGGAGCGCATATTACTTGAGGAGGCAGTAGGCAATCGGCAGTAGGCAGTCGGGAAATACGCAATTCTGCTGCCGATTGCCTTTTCTTCCTCTTCCTCTTCCACGACTGCCTACTGCCTACTGCCTACTGCCTACTGCCCCTTCCAGCGCGGCATAATAGCCCTGGCCCACCGAGTCCCAACTGCGGCCTACTACGGATTCCCGCAGGGCGGCTTCGCTCCAGGTCCGGTTGAGCGTTACTTCGAGGACGTTCGCCAATGCATCGGCGTCACCGGGAGGGGCCATTGCGCCGGTTGATTCGTCCAGCAGTTCGGGCACGCCCCCAACTCGCGAGGCTACTACCGGCCTGCCGCAGCTTAGCGCCTCCAGCACTACGTTGGGGCAGCCCTCCCGCAGGCTTGGGAGGCAGAACAGGTCGCTAGCGGCCATCCAGTCAGGGACTTCGTCATGCGGCTTCCGACCGCAGAACCGCACCTGGTCCCCGATTCCGTGTTTCTCGACGATCGCGCGGAGGGCAGGCTCCAGCGGCCCGCTTCCTACCAGGGCCAGCAGCAGGTCGGTGCGGCCCCGCGCCTTAAGCTGTCCAATCGCCTCAACCAGCACATCCACACCCTTTTCCGGGACCCAGTTGCCCACGTATAGGAGGATGGCGCGGTCTTCCGGCAGGCCCAGGCGCGCGCGAACCTCCCGGCGATCCTGCAGCTTGAACTTCTCTCGATCCACACCGTTGTGCTGGACGATTACCTGGTCCGCCGGTATGCCGAACTCGATCACCGTATCGCGCAGCGCCCGGCTGACGGCGATAACCTTATGAGACTGGCACAGCGCCTGCCTTACCATCGGCGCAAGGTCCGGCTGGCGCGCGAAGTAGTTCATGTCGCTGCCGAGCACATTGGTGACCAGCGGACAGTCGAAATCGCGTGCAAGCCGCGCGGCGGCGACGGCATCGGGGTAGGCCCAGGCCGCAAGGATGACTTCGAACGGGAATTCGCGCCGGACTTCCGCCACGTAGCGACGCATCGAGCGGTACATTGCCTCGCCGTGCAAGGCGTGTCGGCCAGGGATCGACCAGTAGGTGGGAAACGCGGCATCTATGCCGGTGGAAGTCTCGCGAGGGACGGAGAGCCACTCCCAGGGCCGCCGCGTCCGCGTCCACCAGGGGAGCGGGGCGACGAGGCGGACCTCCGTGTAACGTGAAAGAGCCCCGAACACCGAAACGTGGTACATGCCTCGGGTCGGGGCCTGTGCGAACGGATACAGGTTAGTAAATAGAAGAGTCTTCATCCATCCCTATTCGGGCCGGGCCGCCAATTTGGCGCGATGGCGACGGGTAAACCCACGACGTGTTACGACGGGTAAACCCTTCGCTGTAGGCCGCTACGCGGCGTCCGCCCTTCGGGCGGGATGCGTATCGTGCCACACCCAGGGGGTACCTGGCACACCGCCGCAGGCGCAATAGTGAAGGGCGGGTACCCCCTGGGTTTGCCGTCGCAGCCAAGGCAGGGCTATTCGGGCCGGGCCGCCAGCTTGGCGCGCAGGGTTAGCGTCTGGCCGCCGCGCTGCACCACGATGTCTACTTCGTCTCCCGGCTTGTAGTTCTGGAGTGCCAGGGTATAGTCCTGGACGCTCTTGACCGTCGTGTCGCCGAATTTCACGATGATATCGCCCGTTTTCAGCCCGGCCTTTGCCGCGGGGCTCTTTTCGCGAACGCCGTTCAGTTGAACGCCCACCACCTGGGCTGCATAGTCCGGGATGCTTCCGAAATAGACGCGGAATCCGGGAGAGCTTCCTGGCGTCGGCACGTTGATCTTCTGGAAGGTCGGGCGAACCGGCATGGCTGCAATCGTCTCGGCGCAGTAGCCCACCATCGCGAGAACCTTCACCTCGCCCTCGGCGTTGATCTTATCGGCAGTATCTGTCGACGTGTGATAGTCCGCATGGCTTCCGGTAAAGAAGAACAGGACCGGCACGTCCTTGCTGTAGAACGACTGCTGGTCGCTCGCGCCGAACCCGTCGTCGCTGCGCGCAAGCTGGAATCCCGCGGACCGGTTTGCCTCCGTGAGCAGAGAATCCCACTCTTTCGCCGTCCCGCTGCCGATGACGATCAGCTTATTCTCGCGAAGCCGGCCGATCATGTCCATATTGATCATCGCGGCCGTGCGCTCAATCGGTATTATCGGATGCTTGGCGTAGAAATCGGAGCCGAACAGTCCCAGCTCTTCGCCGCTGAAACATATGAAGATGAGAGATCGCTTCGGCTTTTCAGTGTGCGAGGCGAACCAGCGCGCGAGCGCCATCACGCCCGCAGTGCCGGATGCGTTGTCGTCCGCGCCGTGATGGATGGCCGGTTTGCCGGAGCGGTCGAGGGAGCCGGAGCCGCCCATGCCCAGATGGTCCATGTGCGCCCCGATCACCAGATACTCGTTCTTTAGCCTGGGATCGCTGCCTTCCAGCATGGCGGCGACGTTGGCGGTCACCTTCTCCACCTTCTTGACGTCGGCGGTGAGCCGCACGGTTATCGCGGCAGGGGTCGACACGTTGGTATCCTCGTTCGCCTTGCGCTCCAGGTCGGCGAGGGATTTGCCCGCGCTTTCGAGCCAGGCCGAGGCGACGAGCCGCTTGATCCGCAGGACAGGCAGGCCCGAGTCTGACGCATCGGAAAAGTCCGTGGATGCGGAGGCCTGTGCATCCGATTTAGCGCCGGGAACGACGAGTACGGCCGTTGCACCCAGGTCGCGAGCCGTCAACGCCTTGCGCCGGATACCGGCGAATTCGCTCAGCGGGCTGTGCGGATCGTCCTTCGGGTTGCCGGCCAGAAGCATCACGATCTTGCCTTTGACGTCCAGCCCGGCGTAGTCGTCGTGGTTGGCGGCGGGCGCTCGAATTCCGAATCCGACGAAGACAAGTCCGCCCTCCGCCGCGCCCGTGCCCGAGACGCTGGACGCCTCGAAATCGTGGCCGGCCTGATAGCTGCGCCAGTTGGAACCGATCTCCGCCTGAAGGCGATTGTTCCGCCCGATGGTGCGCCCCGCGATAAATTTGAACGGCTGGAAGTAGCCGCTTCCATCGATCGGCGCTCCGGCATCGCGCTGTGCCGACGTTCCGATCGGCTTCAGGCCCGCGCGCCGGAACTCATCCGCCACGAACCGGGCCGCCTTCTCGTTTCCCGGCTCGCCGCTGCCCCGGCCTTTCAGCTCGTCGGAGGCAAGATAAGCGATCTGCTTTTGAACGGTCTCGGCGGACAGACCACCTCCGGCACGACCGTCCGCGAACCCGGGCAGCGCGGACAGCACGGCCAGGGAGACCGCGGAAACGGTTATCAAAGATAGGTTTCGGTACTTCATTATGTTAACCTCTATTTCCCGCTCTCAAGGTTCCAGCCCTTTACCTGCTCCAGCAGGCCGTAAGCCGTCATATCGAGATGGACCGGCGTTACCGAGATGTAATTTTCCAGAATAGCATGCACGTCGGAGCCAGGATCGGGCACCTCTTCACGCAGGCTTCCGGACAGCCAGTAGTATGGGCGCCCCGAAGGATCCTCCCTGGTTACGATACGGTCCACATATTCGCGTCGTCCCTGATGCGTTACGGAGACGCCCCTCTGCTCGGCCGCGCTTCGATGCGGCACGTTTACGTTTAGGAGCGTGGCGCGCGGCATCGGCGACTCCCGCAGCCGCAGGGCGAGGCGCACCGCGAAGCGCGCGGCCGGCCCGAA
>JAYTEU010000551.1:0-2177 GCA_043734985.1 Chthonomonadaceae bacterium | reverse complement strand
TTCCCGCAGCCCTAGCGCGGACGGCATCGCCTGGTATTCAGGGATTGAATAGGCGCGAAGGATCGATGCGGGACCGTCGTGGCGGGTAAGGCGGTTCATGCCGGCTAGCGTGGAGAGCGCGCGAAACAGATACCAGGCCGACCGGGCACGGCGCAGGTCGTTGACAAGCCAGCCGTACCGCGCGACTCGCTCCATTTCGCGCAATGCCGCCACGCTCCGATCGAAGCCGAAGTGGTGGAACGCCAGGGAACACAGCACATAATCTATACTCGAATCGCGGAATGGGAGCCGGAACGCGGTCCCGCGGACAAGCCGCAGATGAGGCTCCGCCCGCGTAACCTCCGCTGCAAACCGCAATATCGGCACGCTGAAATCGAGACCGATAACGCGTGCGGGAATTTTCTCTTTCCCAGCAATCTCCAAAACCACCATTGGAAGATCGCCGGAACCCGTGGCGACGTCCAGAAAAGTGACCGGCCTGTCGCTCGGGCCTGCAGCCGCTTTCCGATCTCTGAGCCAGCGGGACACCGGTCCCGTCACCGCGGCGGTTCCGCCCAGGAAGCGATTAGCGCGCTGAACGTCCGTCATGCTGGAACGGAAGTCCGCGTACGGCTGGTTTTCGTCGTCAATCAGCTCCTCCTCGTCGATGCGGGGCGGAGTGTCCCAGTCCATGAGTTTCTTTGTTATCAATGGTTTTCTGTCAATTCTACCGATCGAACTTTGTTTGCTACGACGCCGGTTACGACAACGCCGATTATTCGTAGGTTACAAGGACTATTGTATGAAATTAGCGGTCGGCGAGCCGCCGCGAGGAGTCTGAGTGCAGCAACAATCTAACGATCCTACTTTCGAACGTAAGCGGCGCGTCGTCGTCACCGGTATCGGGGCGATCACGCCGATCGGTATCGGGGTCGAGGGCCTGAGAGCCGGCTTAAGGTCGGGCAAATCCGCGGTGCGCGCCATTACGGCGTTCGACACGTCCACCTTCTCTAGCCGAATGGCCGCCTCGGTTGACGGGTTCGATCCGATGCCATATCTCGACGGCAAAAAGCGCAAACGGCTCGACAGGTTCTCTCAGTTCGCGGTCGCGTCCGCTCGAATGGCCATAACCGACGCACAGATCGACCTCTGCGCGGAAGACCGCGACCGGATCGGCGTCTGCCTCGGAACTGCTTTGGGCGGCATTGGTTTCGCCGAGGAGCAGTACCCGAAATTCCTTGAGCGCGGCCTGCGCGGCGTGAACCCCATGCTCGCCCTCAGCGTCTTCAACGGCGCCGGATCGTGCAATATCGCCATCGAGCTAGGCATCAGCGGGCCCGCGACCGCAAACGGCGATTCCTGCGCCTCCGCCCCCATCGCGATTGGCCACGCAATGGATATGATTCGCGCCGGAACGACCGACATCATGCTCGCAGGAGGCTGCGAAGCGCCCCTGCTGCCGCTTTGCTATGGCTCCTTCGCCCTTATCCGAGCCATGAGCGAGCGAAACGACGATCCCGCTACCGCCTGCCGTCCATTCGACGTCGACCGCGATGGCTTCGTGATGGCGGAGGGCGCGGCCATGCTTGCCCTGGAAGAGCTTGGCCACGCGGAGGCGCGCGGCGCGCGGATCTACGGCGAAATCCTCGGGCACGCGACCACCAACGACGCCTACCACATGACGCAGCCGCGCCCCGACCGTCTCCAGACCGTGCGCTGCATGCGCAACTGCCTGCACATGGCCGGTGTCGCGCCGGAACAGATCGACTACATCAACGCGCATGGAACCAGCACCCCGCTGAACGATGTCTCAGAGACCGAGGCGATTAAGAAGCTGTTCTGCGAACTTGCCTACCGGATACCGATCAGCAGCACCAAGGGCTTTCACGGCCACGCGCTCGGCGCGTCCGGAGCCTGGGAAGCCGCCATCTGCCTGCTCGCGCTCCAGGACGACTGGCTTCCTCCCACGCTCAACCTGACCAACCCCGATCCCGCCTGCGATCTCGACTACATCCAGGAATCCGGCGGGCGTACGAAGCACGTGGACCACGTACTCTCCAACTCGTTCGGATTTGGCGGCATCAATTCATGCCTTGTCATCGGGCGCGTGTAGGCAGGCAGCATTAGGCCGTGATCCATACAACGCCTATTGCCTGCCCGCCATCGCATCCTTTGTGGGGCCATCTTCCGGCGTTCGC
>JAYTEU010000550.1:0-2728 GCA_043734985.1 Chthonomonadaceae bacterium | reverse complement strand
TCTTCCGCAATAACGCGATACGGGCTATTCTTATAACGGTCGAGGAAGAGATCGACGAGGACACGCGCTTCACGCACCCTATCCAGCTTCCGCAGCAGGATCGTCGCGCATTTGAGTACCGAGGTCTCCGCCTCCGTGCTCTCGGGCGCGCGCATCGATACCACGCGGTACGCCTCGGTCGCGAGATCGAACTGGCCGTTCGCCTCCAGCACGCTTCCGATGCCGAAGAGCTGTTCGGGTGACAGGCGCATCAGGATCGAGGCCAGCGAGGAGCGGGATGCGACCCTGGCGGATTTATCCTGGTCGTTAAGCGGCAAACCGACCGTGTGAAGCTCCGCGTAGATGCGGGCGGCCGAAGACCGGTCCGAACGGTTCAGGCTGAAGACGATCGCATCTACATAGTGCCGCACGGCCGCATCTCCGTCGCCGAGCAGCAACCAGGCGCGGGCAAGCTCCTCATGCACGGCGGGATTGCCCGGCTCGCGCGCCAGGAGCATCTCCCATTTATGGATCGCGGCCCCGGGCACGCTGCTGTCCATGGCCTGGCTCGCATCCGCGTGAAGGTAGGCGCTGGCTCCGGATTGGCTCAAATTCAGCAGTTGAGCGCAGCCGAGACCGAAAATAAACCCGCCTACATGCGCCCAGTGCGCGATTCCGTCCGAGCCTACGCCCCGCGTCAGCGCGAAGAGCCCCAGGCCGATCTCCATGAACAGGAAAACGGCGACGACGGAAACGACGTGGGGCCGAAACGGCAGTCCCACAAACGCGAGACGCGCGCGATAGTAACGCACCGCGAAGATTCCCATCAACCCCGCGCAGGCAGCAGAGGCTCCCACAATGGTGACCGCGGCAATGCCAGGCAGCAGGGTTATGGTCACTAGCCACTGAAGCACGCCGCCGAAAGCGCCGCAAGCAAGGTAGAGCAGGACGTACTTGCCCCGGCCGACGGCATCCTCAACCCCCGCGCCGAAGACGTAGAGGTAAAAGAGATTTACGATCAGGTGCCCGGGGGCGGCGTGAAAGAACATGTAGGAGAACAGCGTGAGCGGCTGAAAACGGACAGGAGTCAGCCCAATGGCTTCCAGCATCTGCGCCGAACGGCCGGGCCCGGACAATCGATCGGCGAACATCAGCCAGAGCGATAGCAGCGTGGTGACGCCCAACAGTATCCAGGTTACGACGGGAATTCGGGAGGGCCGGTGATCGCTGGCATAGGGAAGCACGGTCGGCTATACCCCGATCTTGACTTCCGCTTCAGCCTTCGCCTTGTCGAGTATGGCGGTGACCAGCGTATCCGGCGCGATTCCTTCCGCCTGCCCCTCAAAGTTCATGATCAGGCGGTGCCGAAGCGCGGGCATGGCCACCTGGATGATATCCTCGATTGCCACATTGTATCGCCCGGCCAGCAGCGCGCGGATCTTCGCCGTCATAACGACCGCCTGTGCACCGCGCGGACTGGAGCCGAACCGCACGAACTGCTTGATCTGCGGCGGGGCGTACTGCGAATCCGGGTGCGTGCCCAGCACCACTTTGATCGCGAAATCGCGGACATTCGGCGCCATCGGCACTTCCCGCGTCAGAGCCCGCATCTGCATGATCGTCTCCCCGGTCAGCACGGCCTCGATAGGCTGCGTGGGCGATCCGGTCGTTCGGTCAACGATGACGGACAGATCCTCAAACGTGGGCGAGGTGACCAGGAGCTTGAACAGGAAGCGGTCGAGCTGCGCTTCGGGAAGTGGGTACGTTCCCTCCATCTCGATCGGGTTCTGTGTCGCGAGGACGAAGAACGGCTCGTTTAGGCGGTGCAGCGTTCCCGCGACCGTGACGGAGTGCTCCTGCATCGCCTCCAGCATGGCGGACTGCGTCTTGGGCGTGGCGCGATTGATCTCGTCGGCGAGGACGATGTTGGCGAAGACGGGTCCCGGCTGAAATCGGAACTCCTTCTGCCCACCCGCGCCTTCGACCAGGATGTTCGTGCCCGTTATGTCGGCGGGCATCAGGTCCGGCGTAAACTGGATGCGGGAGAACTTTAGGTGGACTGCCTCGGAGAGCGTGCGGACGAGCAGCGTCTTGCCCAATCCCGGCACGCCTTCCAGCAGCGCATGGCCGCCCGCCAGCAGACAGGTCAGCACGCCATCGACGATCGGCTCGTTGCCGACGATAACTTTGCCGATCTCCCTGCGAACACGCTGAAAATCCTCGATAAACTGTGCGGACTGCCGCTCGATATCGCTCATGGGTTCCTCGTTTTGGGCAGTCGGCAATCGGCAGTCGGCAGTAGGGAAATGCACTCGATTCGCCTCGAAGTGTTGTGCCTTGCTTTTGTCCTACGATTGCCGATTGCCGATTGCCTAACTCACGGTTTAATACTGTCGAAATAGTCGCGCACTTGCTTCTTGTAGGCTACCGGAATGTTCTCTTTGTTTAGGGAGCTTTCGGCCTGCTTGCGGCCACTGACGTAGGCCTGGAAGTATGGCGTGTTGCTCTTGAACGCTTCGGGATCGCCGGTGTAGTTCTGCTGGAGCTCGTTGCCCTCTTTGGAACGCTCGCCCTTTACCTGACCGTTCGGCAGGTATTTGGAGGGAGGGCTCTTCATCGCGGCGTACTTGGCGAACTCTTCGGCGGATTTTGTCCTGCCGATTCCCTTGCCTTCGCCGGGCTTGCCCTGCGCGATCAATCGGGGATTCGTCGCGTTCGGGTCTTTCATTGGCGAGGTAAGATGCCCCTT
>JAYTEU010000549.1:0-3634 GCA_043734985.1 Chthonomonadaceae bacterium | reverse complement strand
TTCCCGCAGTCGGTTACGCTTGATTTCGCGCCCGCGCGCCTCTCCAGCTATCTCCCGCCGACGGGTGTGCGCGGCGAGAGAGCCCAGGCGTCTCCTCGTGCCCCTCCCTTCTATTCCTGATCTATCCCTAAGACTTCCCAAAAACAATGAGATAATCCCTTCTTCCGCATGCTGCGTGCGGCGGCTTCTTTTCGGGTTCGCGAACCATCGCGCTCCTGTTCGCCGCGTGCTGCCTGCGAATCTCGATCCAGCCTGACGTGCAGCCGTCGCCAATTGCGCGGCGAACGGATAGCAGTCGGCCGGCGATCGAATAGCGTTTCCCATGGGTTCGCCATGAGTGGAGGAACAAATGAACGACAATCTGAATCCGCGTACCTGCGGGCGGTGCGGCGGCTCGAAGCTGCCGGAAGCCCTGGTATGCCCTTCGTGCGGCTGGATGCCGGGGGAAAAGTCCCCGGTTTTCGGCTGCCTGTTGACCAGTTTCATTGTGTGGGCGCTGATAGCCATTGCCGGAATAATCTGGCATCTGTTTACAATGCCGAAATAGAAAGGCCATAACCGACTATGAACTCGCACGCGCTGCTGATGCATATCGGGATCGCCCTGCTCGCCGCACTGGTGGGCGGTGCGGCGGCACGATTGCTGCGCCTTCCGATTCTGATTGGCTATCTCGTGGCGGGCATTGCAATCGGACCCTACACTCCGGGCATTTTCGCCGACCCGCAGGCCCTTCAATTGGTCGCGCATGTGGGGGTGGCCCTGCTGATGTTTGCGGTAGGTGTCCACTTCTCGCTCGACGAGCTTCGCTCCGTGCAGCGGGTCGCGCTTCTGGGCGGAGGCCTCCAGATAGTCGGGACTACCATTCTTGGCGTTCTGCTCGGGATGGCTCTGGGCTGGGGCGTCTACGGCGGCCTGTTCCTCGGCTGCGCGCTCTCGCTCTCGTCCACCGCCGTGATGATGAAAGTGCTGGAGGAGCGCGGCGAGCAGGGCACGGGGCACGGCTCCGTGATGCTGAGCATCCTGGTGGTCCAGGATTTCTCACTTGTCGCGATGATCGCCATCCTTCCCGCCCTGGCGTCCGTCTCCTCGAACGGCGCCGGAGCGCTGCTGTCGGTCCTGTTTGCGGCGCTGCGCGCCGCCCTGTTTATCGGCATAACCGCGCTTCTCGCCACCCGGGCCGTACCCGCGCTGATGCACCGAGTGGCAAAATCCGGCTCCAAGGAGCTTTTCCTTCTGCTGGTGGTCTGCCTCTGCCTGCTGGCGGCAAAAGCGGCCGAGGCGGCGGGACTCGGGCTGGAGCTAGGCGCGTTCATCGCGGGCATCGTTATCTCCGAGACGGACTTTGCGCATGAGGTGTTCTCCCAGATTCGGCCGCTGCGCGATGTCTTCGCCTCTCTGTTTTTCGTGTCCATCGGAATGCTGCTCAACCCGCAGTTCGTCCTGCATAACTGGGTTGCGGTCGGCAGCGTCGTCCTGGCGATCGTACTTGGCAAGTCGTTGATTTCGATGCTGGCGGTGTACGCTCTCGGCTGGCACGGCCGCACTGCGATATTGGTTGGCGCGGGGCTGGCCCAGATCGGCGAGTTCAGTTTTGTGCTGGCAACCATCGGCAGTTCCCAGAAGCTCATTCCGGCTGCGATCGGCAACACAATCCTCTCCGCCGCCCTGATCACGCTCCTGCTTGCGCCGTTTGTTTACCAAAGCGCCGTCCCGCTCTACAACTGCCTCAGCCGCGTGCCCGCTCTCGCCCGCAGGCTCAACCGGCAGACCGAAGCGGCGCCGGAGCCCGAGGAATGCCCGACGGCAATCCACGTACTCGTGCTGGGTTATGGGCGCGTTGGGAGATATGTCTCGGACGCGCTCAACGCAAAGGGGATTGGGCATATCGTCGCGGACTACGACGCGGAGGCTATCAAGAGGCTGAAGGCGGCGGGAGTGCGCACGGTATACGGAGACGCGTCTTCGGAGACCGTACTGGCTCAGACTCAGCCGACCTGTCTTCAGCTTGCGGTGGTGGCACTGCCCGATGCCGACGTAACCGAGATGGCGGTGCGAACGCTGAAGCGAATGGCTCCCAAGTTGGCGATCGTTGCGAGGGTGCATCGCGGCATGGATATCCTCCGAATGCGCGCGGCGGGCGCGGAGGGAGTCGTTCATGCGGAGTTCGAAGCCGGTACGGAGATGATACGCCAGAGCCTGGAGCGACTCGGGGTCACCGGCACGGAGGCAGGAGCCTATATAGAAGAGGTGCGGCAGAATCGCTATCGCGCCTAGCGCGGATATTTGAGTTCCGGGTTGTGGCGATACCGCGGATGACGTCGTTTTGGGGCCGCAATTTCTGAAACGGCGAATTCGGCTGTCCGTATGGAGTGATGTACTATTCTCTATCCGAAAACAGTGAACCCGCCTTCAAAATAAGGAGATGGCTGCGATGCAGAACCCTGTCATGGTCACGAACGAAGAGAGGAATTGGGCGCTTGCCAGCCACATTGTAAGCCTATTAGGTTACTTCATCGGCTTCGGCGAATTCATCGGCCCTTTGATCATCTGGATGGTCAAGCGCAACGAGTCTTCCTTCGTCGCGCATCATGCCAAAGAGTCGTTGAACTTCTCACTGACACAGATGCTTCTTCTCTTCATTTCGCTTGCGGTCTTCCTGCCTTTGTGCCTGATCGTTATCGGTATCCCGCTTCTCATCTTCTCGGTTTCAGTTCTGTTTATCTGGCACGTAGTTGCCGCCATCATTGGGGCGGTACGAGCAGGAGAAGGCGAGCTCTACTACTATCCGTTGACTATCCGATTTCTGCGGTAATGCAGGAAAGTCGCGATCACAGAACTATTGCCGCCGCGAATTGGTTGACTCTTTCGACAGTGAAACAACCTACCCAAGGGCTGCTGAACGAAGGAGATAGCGGTAATGGATAAGAAACCGATCGGGGCATTTCTGATGATTGTGGGAGTTATCGTAATCGGCGCTAACGTTTACATTGGGCTTCACGGCATGCCGGCCGCTGTGCTCGGATTTGGCGCGGGCGCCGCCAGCTTCTTCGTTGGGTACAGGTGGGTACAGGGTAAGAGCGCGAACGGGCCGGGTTGATCTCGCTCCGCTGTTGACACTGTTTAGGGTACTACTTCAAAGGCGCCGGTATTATTGATCCGATAGACGTAAAAATCGCTATCCGTGGTGAAGATGCGAGAAACCTCCAGCACTTCCGTAGCCGCAACGAGAGTTGCATCCGCTAAGTCCATTGGTACATTCCTATATCGGCGCATCAATTCCCTCATGCGAGTTCTCTCCGGATCGGTGCTAATGTAGAGAGAGCGTTCCTTGCTCGACTAGATTCCAGAGAGCTTCCTGCATTGGGTGTCCGCCATATTGTCCGACCAGGTACATGGCCTCGGCGAGGCACGGCCAGGTGTTGAGGAGCGGCGAGGAGAGCGTGGGGAGGGCGGCGACACACGCGCTGTGCTTTCTGTCGTCCACGTCAAGAAGCGCGATGAGCGGGCCCGCGTCGCAGAGGGTCACTGCTGCTCCTTCCGGTGCTTCTCTACAAGCAGTTGAGCGAACTTCCTACCGGTGTCTTCAGAAAGGTTAGCATCCCCAAAACTCGCAGCCCCGATGTATCCTTTAAGG
>JAYTEU010000548.1:0-5195 GCA_043734985.1 Chthonomonadaceae bacterium | reverse complement strand
GTCGTCGATGGAGTGGTGGAGTCCCCGGCGACGGATGGCGGCGGAAAGCCGGATTCCCAAAAGCCGGAAATTGTGTATCTGCTGGCGCGAGTCACCAGTGCTCGATTTGATAACGGCGCTATTCGCGTGAGCGCCAGCTTTCCAGTCCCCTTCCATACACGAATGCTCGCCGAATCGCGGCCGCCTCGAGGGTTTGTGGACTGCGTTGGCGCCAAGGTGGCTGACAATTTTCGACCCGGACCCCTGCCCTATGGCGAGAAGCAGATGCTGCGAATTCGCTCCGGTCAGACTACCCCGACGACGGCGCGGATCGTATTTGAGCTGGCGGACGGCGCTGAATTACGAACCGGCGATTCCGACCAGGGACTGAGTGAAGTGGCGGTTACGACTACGTCGAGACCGGCGGTCGCAATTTCCAATAACTCGCCACGTGCAGGGCAAGGGAGCCTGATGCCTCCGGTTCCGACTCCGCTAACAAATAATGTGGCGGGACGGACCGGACGAGCTGACAGTGCAGGACGGGCGCCGCAGAATACCGACCGTGGCGACCGAAGCCAGGATCCCGGTCCCGAAGAGCTGGCCGCGCTGGCAGCCCGGGGACGCAGTCAAAACGAGCCCCCGGCGGTTGCAGCGAATCCGCCGCAGGCAAAACCTCTGGCCAAGCCCGTTGCGCAGCCGATTGAAGTGAGCGGCCTGAATATTGCGTCCGACAGCCCATCGGTTATGCGTTTCGACGTTGCGACCGGTTCGAAGGTACGTCCCGTCGTTCGATACTCGCCCGGCACTACGCAGATGCTCGTCGATATTCCGAACGCGCAATTGAATCTCCATGACGGGGAGGCTGCCGAACGTTCGCTTTCTCATCCTCTAATCAGCGGCCTGCGAATGGAGACCCTTCAAGGTCCGGGCGCGCCGATGACGAGGATTACGCTGGATACCGCCCGCGTCCTCGGCTACTCCCTGAACGTACAGCAGGGCTCGTTTTCGCTCGAACTCCGACTGCCACGGAACGCCACCGGAGTGCTCTCCGACAAGGTGATCGTCGTTGATGCGGGACACGGCGGCGCGGCATCCGGAGCGACTGGCGGCGGCGTCTGCGAAAAGAATTGCACGCTGGGAATTGCCATGAAGCTGCGAGCGGAGCTGGAAGCCCTCGGCGCCAGGGTTGTGATGACAAGGACTAAGGATGTCGATGTCTCCCTGACGGACCGCTCCAGAATGGGCAATGAGATCGGCGCGGACCTGTTTGTGAGTATCCACAACGATTCGAACGAGCGCTCGAACAGCGCCTCCGGCACCAGCACCTACTACCACGCCAGCGAGCCTAGCTCGCGTGCGCTCGCCACTTGCGTTCAGCAGAGTGTCATGTCGGTCACCGGGCTGCCTAGCCGGGGGGTTCTCTCGGATAAGGTAATGTACAACAGTGGCTTCGCCGTTCTGCGCGGCAGCGCCATGCCCGCGGTCCTCTGTGAGGTCGCCTATATCAACAATCAGAACGATCGGCGCAAGCTGTGCGATCCACAGTTCCAGCAGCGCGTGGCGAAGGCCATCTGCGATGGGCTGCGAACCTATGTGGAGGGTAGTCCCAGGCGGACAGGCTCGACATCTGCCCGGCCGATTCCGGACCCCATGCCGCTAGACGCCGGCGACCGCGTATCCGGTGCGCGCGGCAGTTAGGAACTATGCTGAAACGATCCCGACTCCCTGCCGCGATGACAATTAGCGCGGCATTCTGGCTGGCGGCGGGCTGCACGCCCCCTCCGCCGCCGCCTGTTCCTCCCACCGCGTCCGGCCCGAAATCCGTGCCGAACGGCCCGTCAACCGACTCCAGCCCAAAGGGCACGGACATGGCCGATACCGCGCCTGTCGAGGAAGGCATTGTAGCGGCTATTAAACAGAACCCGGAACTCTTCCCGAAGGGCGTGAAGCTCGAAACCGTAACGGTTCAAGGCGGCGTGGCCGCACTGGACTTCAGCACGGAATTCAACAAACTGGGCAGCATGGGAGATACCACCGAATCGCGTACGCATAAGCGCCTTCGCGCGGCGCTCGCGAGGTTTCCTGAAATCGAAAAGATGACCGTCACCGTTCACGGCAAACCGTATGATAGCCAGATGACGGACTGGACGACTCCTTTCCCCGTGCGGCTTTCCGACGAGGAGAAAGAGGCGAGTGCGAACTCGGGTGGGGCACGCTAGTGGCTATCCGGGATTCCGATGCCCCTATCGGCGTTCTCGCCTCCGGCCAAGCCGTGGCCGCCGGTGAGAATCGCACCCAGGCGGCCTTAGCGCCGATTGGCGTGTTCGACTCCGGGGTCGGCGGGCTGACCGTGGCGCGCCGAATTCTAGATCTGCTGCCTAACGAGCGCATCGTCTATGTGGCCGACCAGGCGCACGTCCCGTATGGCGGCCGCCCGCTTCACGAGGTGCGAGGCTTTGCGTGCGGCATCAGCGCCGCTCTCTTTCGCCATGGATGCAAGGCAGTGGTCATGGCCTGCAATATCTCTTCCGCAGTGGCGCTGGATCACGTCCGGTCACTCCATACCGAGGGCGAAGTTCTCGGGGTGATTGCCCCGGGCGCCTGCCGCGCCGCCCGCGTGACGTCGAACGGCCGGATAGGGGTGCTCGCGACTGCGGGCACGGTTCAGAGCGGGGCCTACTCCCGCGCGCTCCACGGCCTGGATTCCTCGTTCACGGTTGTCGAAGTCGCCTGCCCCGATTTCGTTCCCCTTGTGGAGTCCGGCGAAGAAAACTCCCAGGCCGCGTATAGCGCCGCGGAAGCGTACCTTGCTCCTATTCGCCGGGCCGGCGCGGACACCGTGATCTTGGGCTGCACGCACTATCCGTTCCTGCTTCAAGCGCTCCGGTCCGTCTGGAACAGCCCGGCCTACGTCGATCCCGCGGAGCAGACCTCCTGCGAACTGGCTGAATTTCTCGCCTCCGCATCGCTGCTCGCCCCGGCTGCGGGCAATAGCGCTTGCCGCCACCTGCTCGCAACGACCGGCGATCCCAACGCCTTCCAGCGGCATCTTGCGCGATTCCTCCCCGATGCGATTCCGCTCGCAGACGTTCGAGGCGTCGGCTGGCATGTAGGAGAGCTGAAGCTAAATCTGGGCGTCAGCTAACGGTCCTTTCTCCCTGGAATCTGTATTGTTCTTGAGCAAGTCATAAACAGTCGGTTCAAACCGTCCAAATTCGGATTGCCGAACATGAAATCTTTCCGCTCGATATTTCCAATAGTTCTCTTCATCTTGACTGCGGCAGCTAGCGCCGCAGACCCGGTACCAACTCTCAACGAAATCCTCAATGCGTCGCAGCTCGACGTCCGGTCGTTGGCGGATTTGCCGAAACCGGCAGTCGCGCAGGTCGTTGAGATCCTTGCTGACGCGCCGATCCGCCAGGCGCGGGGATCGTCCTGCGCACCTTCAACGCGCGCAAATTGGTACTGAACGACAAAACTATCTCCATACCGCTCGGCGCGCATACGGTCCGTCTCCCCGACATTCCCGCCCGCTGACCTCGTCAGCTTTCGTAAGAGAGTGTGCAAAAAGCGCGGCATTCGCCCCCTAACCCTCCACCCGCACGCGGATACACGGTCTGGGGGAACCGGCTGGAGGAGTGTGCTACAACTCCCCCAGGATTGGGGGCTGGGGGGCGCTCTTTGAACACATTCTAAGACTTCCTGAGTGTTTTCACATGATCAACTGTTCGGGCGTACGTCGCCTGGAACGGTACAATACAACTATGGTCCGCGAACCCCATCTGTAGCGGAGATTACCGGCCCTCAGACGAGTGCGCCGCAGAGGAGCAAACTATGGACGTCGATCCTATGGAAGCGGTAAAAGAGGATAATGATGACAAGGACGATGCCCGTCATGCCGAGGAGATGCGCAAGGAGAAGGGCAAGAGCCGGCTAAACGCCTGGGTCGCCATTACGGTAGCGATCCTCGCCACCTTTCTTGGTATCTGCAAAGTGAAGGACGACAACATCGTTCAGGCGATGCAGCAGGCACAAGCGAAAGGGGTCGATTCCTGGAACTGGTACCAGGCCAAGAAGATCAGAGCGGATGTAGCTCGGAGCGTGCAGGACCAGTTCGAGATTCAGGCGCTAACAGCGCCGGCGAACATCCGCCCGCAGATCGAGCGTAAAGTGTCCTTCTATAAGAAACAAGCTGCAAAGCAGCTTTCCGAGCTGGCTGATGTCGAAAAGACGGCCAAGGACGCCGAGAAGGAGTACGATCGACTGAACTTCCACGACGACCAGTTCGACCTCTCGGATGCCCTGCTCGCCATCGCCATCTCGCTCCTCGCGCTCACGTCACTGACGCAGAAACGCTGGCTGTTCGGCCTTGCAATGGTACCGACCGTCTTCGGCGCACTCTATGGCCTGGCCGGCCTATTCAATCTGCATATCCACTCTGACTTTTTCGCAAAAGTGCTTGGAACGTAGCCGCCGCCGGGCGATCAGGCGATAATAGGCCGGACGATTCGCGCCTGGTGGACGTCTGTCAGGCGCTCGTCGCGGGTGTCGTGCCGGAAGGTGAGGCGCTGGAAATCCAGGCCGAGTAGGTGGAGCAGGGTGGCGTGGAAGTCGGCCACGTTCACAACATCCTGTACGGCGGCGTACCCAAACGGATCGGTTGCGCCATGCGTCACGCCTCCGCGCACGCCTCCGCCTGCGACCCAAAGGCTGAATCCCCGCTTATGGTGGTCGCGGCCATCCTTGCCCTCCGCGAACGGTGTTCGACCGAATTCGCCGGTCCAGATCACCAGCGTCTCGTCTAGAAGGCCACGCTGCTTCAGGTCCGTTAGCAATGCCGAAACGGGCGCGTCTGTGCTGCGGCACAGCTTCTTTAACTGGTTGGAATTGTCGGAATGGGTATCCCATGGCTGCCCGGACATCATCACCTGCACGAAGCGCACTCCCCGCTCCACTAGCCGTCGCGCCATCAGGCACTGACGGCCGTAGGTCGCGGTTTCCGCCTGCTCCAGGCCGTAGGCTGTTCTCGTGGCGTGTGTCTCTTTCGTCAGGTCGAGGGCGTCGGTCGCAGCCAACTGCATGCGCGCTGCCAGCTCGAAGTTGGCGATCCGCGCTTCCAGGTCGAGGTTGTCCTGCCTTCCCAGGAGGTGCTGCCGGTTCATCGATTGCAGCAGGCGAAGGCGAGCATCGGCAGCGTCCCGGGGGATCTTCGTCTC